>DAHWQF010000490.1 GCA_027334785.1 Acidimicrobiaceae bacterium | reverse complement strand
CGGCTGCATGCCGCGAGGAGACGGCCCGCACCGGTTGGGCCGCAGCAGGCTGCTCAGACGGCTCTGCGGGGGCCGGCTCTGCGGGGGCCGGCGGCTGTGCCGGCTCTGTTTGGGCCGCCACAGCCGCCGGAACGGCAACGCGCTTCAGCCCATCACGTTCCGCCCGGCGCCTCACCCTGTCCGCCTGGGCTTCCTCGATGCTCGAGGAGTGGCTCTTCACCCCGATGCCCATGGAAAGGCAGAGGTCAAGACCCTCCTTGTTCGTCAGACCGAGCTCGCGTGCCAGCTCGTAGACCCGGATTTTTCTTGCCAAAGTTGTCTTTCAGTCCCTTTCTTCACGGCTAGGCCGTGCCGTCGCTTCGAGGAGCATCTCAATGTCTGCCGGCGGTACCTTTACACGCAGCGCCCGGGCAAAAGCACCTCGCTTCTTTGCCCTGGCGACACACTCAGGCCGCGCCAAGCCCGTGTCACCGAGCTGGCAAAGCCAAGCGCCACGGCCCGCGCCCTTGCGGTCGAGCACCATTCGGCCGTTTGCGCCTACCACTACACGGACCAGTGTAGCTGTACCAGCCTTGACCCGGCACCCGATGCAGGTGCGGGTCGGCTCGACCGTCGCCTAGCCTTTCCTCTAGGATCCTCTAGGAACGCCCGCTCGGTGGCGAGGCCAAGCCACGCTCATGAGGAACACGCCGGTCAAAGGGCAAGCGGGCCGACGTTGCCCGTCGCCGCACTAGTTCGCCCCCTGGTCGCCGCTCGAAGCGCCCACCTCCGGGCCAGCCGGGACCGTCGCCGCATCTGCACCTACATCTGCAGGCAAGCTCTCCTCCTCGGGCACGGTCTCCTCCTCGGCCACGGGGCCAGCAGGGGCCGCTCCGGCCTTGGCTGCCCTGCTCGCCGGCACCCCGCCGGCGCCAGGAGCACCCGCCGGCACCCCGCCGGCGCCAGGAGCACCCGGCACGGCGGCGGGAGGCCGCGGCACACCCGTCTGGCCGGCCGAGCTCGCCTCCCACTCCTCAGCCGACACCGGTTCACCCCCGCCGGCGGGCTGCCAGACCATCTCCCCCGACTCGTTTTGCACCCACTCGCCTTCGGCCCACTCCTCGGCGGCGTAGGCCTGCTCCTCCGCAAGCTGAGACTCGCTCTTTATGTCAATGCGCCAGCCCGTAAGGCGGGCGGCCAAACGGGCGTTTTGACCTTCCTTGCCAATGGCGAGGCTGAGCTGGTAGTCGTTGACGATCACGGTGGCCGTGCCCGACTCCTCGTCGAGCTGGACCTCTTTTACCTTGGCCGGCTGCAGGGCACGCATTACGAACTCCCTCGGATCCTCCGAGTAAGGGACGATGTCGACCTTCTCGCCCCGGAGCTCCGTAGTGACCATGCGGACCCGCGCCCCGCGCGCCCCCACGCAGGCGCCGACCGGGTCGACGTTCGGGTCGTTGGACCAGACAGCGATCTTGGTCCGGTGTCCCGGCTCGCGCGCCACCGCCTTGATCTCCACGATGCCGTTCGCGATCTCGGGCACTTCGAGCTCGAAGAGGCGTTTGATGAGCCCAGGGTGGGTGCGCGACACCACGATCTGGGGCCCCTTGCTCGTCTTTCTGACCTCCACGATGTAGGCCTTGAGACGGGCGTTGTGCTCGTAGTGCTCAAAGGGCACCTGCTCCGCCTGGGGCAGCAGGGCCTCGACCTTGCCGAGGTCGAGCAGCGTGTAGCGGTTGTCGCTCTGCTGGATGATGCCCGTCACGATGTCGCCCTCGCGACCGGCGTACTCCTCGTACTTCTGGTCCCGCTCGGCTTCGCGTATGCGCTGGAAGATGACCTGCTTGGCGGTCTGGGCCGCGATGCGGCCGAAGTCCTTGGGGGTGTCGTCCCACTCGCGGACCACCGTGCCGTCTTCGTCGAGCTCCTGCGCGTAGACACGGATGTCCCCCGTGTCGGGCTCGATCGTGACCACGGCCTCCTCCGCCGCTCCGGGCATGCGCTTATAGGCAGCCACGAGCGCATTGGCCAGGGCGTCGAGCAGCGTGTCGACGCTTATGCCCTTGTCGGCAGCGACCTGCTGCAAGGCCTCCAAAAACGCCAGGTTGTCTTTCACAGCCATGGGCTGTCCCCCCTGGCCCGGGTATTGGCCACCCTGGCGGCGCCCTTGGCCCCGCCCTCGCCCCTGGCTGCGCCCGCGCCCTTGGCTGCGCCCGCGCCCTTGGCTACTACAGCACCCTCGCGCTTTGCCGACCGAGCGCCGCCTCGCCGGGCACGCGGCGGCGGGCCCCAATTGAACACCGTATGGGCGCGCACCACCGAGCCGAGCGGCAGGCGCACCGTCTGGGCACCCTGGCCCTCGGCCTCGACGAGGAGCTCGACCTCGCTGTCGTTCGCCCCTACCAACGTGCCCTCTAGGCGCCGCGAACCGAGAACCGCCTCGGCCGTCTTCACGGCCACGGTTTGCCCGATGCAGCGAGCGAAGTGCGAGGGCTGGCGCAGCCGGCGCTCCAGGCCCGGGCTCGACACCTCGAGCACATAGCGCCTCGCCGGCACCAGGTCGTCGCGACTATCGAGCACCGCCGACACGGAGTGGCTGAGCTCCGAGATGGTGTCGAGGTCCACCCCGCCGGCGCGCTCCACCAAGACCCGCACGGAGGCACCGGAGCGCTCGACGTCCCAGATCTCGAGCCCGGCGGCCCTCACGGTAGGCGCAAGAGCCTCTGCGATCTGCTCGTCGGCGCCCATCTCACCTCCTCCAGCGGTCAAGGTCCCTCAAACAAAAACGTGGGCACCCTGCCACGCAGGACAGCCCACGCCACATCACCTTACGGTGAACGGGAACCATTATAGCCGCCGGCTGCCGGCCCCGTCCCCGCTGCCCTCCAGCCGGCGCCGGATCAGGTCGACCCGGGACTCGCTCGAGTTGACGTCAGCGCCTTTGGCACCCAGAAGCTCCCTCCGGTCGTCTTCGGCCTGCTGGGCCGCGCCCTTGTCGGCGGCGGCCAGGCGGGCCTCGAAGCCCTCCTTCACGAGCTTCTCCGCCTCCTCGACCAGAGCCTCGACCATCTCGTCCTCGGGGACCACCCGGACGATCTCGCCCCTGATGAAGAGGTGCCCCC
>DAHWQF010000048.1 GCA_027334785.1 Acidimicrobiaceae bacterium | reverse complement strand
GGCAGCCATAGTAGGCCTGGGCAGTGCTACGCCCAGCTTCGGAAAGATCTGTTATAAGGTCCATGAGCGGCAGGTGGCACTCCGCCAGGTTGCCCACCTCGGCCAACCAATAGTTCATCTGGACATTGATATTGGCCGTCCAATTGCAGCTCCAAAGCGGCCGCACGTCGGCGTTCCAGATCCCCTGCAGGTTGGAAGGTTGCCCCCCGGGACGCGAGCTGGAGATGAGCAGGTACCGTGCGTACTGCGCGTAGAGGGCAAGCAGAGCGGCGTCGGGCTGCCCAGCTCGAAGAGCCGCCAATCTCTGGTCGGTCGGGCGGCTCGCTGCTGCCTCGTCGCCTCCGATCTCTATCTCGACTCGCTCGAAAAGCTGCCGATGATCCCGCACGTGGGTCTCCCTGAGCTCTTCATACCCCCTCGCGGCGCCATCCTCGAGCCTCAGTTGGCACCGTTCCTCGATCTTTTCCCAGCTACCCTCAGGTGCCTGGGCGTAGCCCTGGAAGCCGCTGTTGGCCGCCAACAAGAGGACCACCTCCTCAGCCGCCAAGAGGCGCACCTCGCCTTCAGCCGTCTCGACCACGCCCCCGCCTCGACAGGAGACGTCCACCACGGCCACGAACACGAGGCCCGTGCCTGCATCGTAGGTGACCGGTGCACTGCTTTCGAGGTAATGCGGGACGACGTGTGACGGGGCACGGCCCCGAAGAGCCAACCTGCCCCCATTGGCTCGCACCTCACATCCCGGGTGCGGGCTAACAAGGCGTACCGTCACGTCCAACTTCCCAGAGCGTTCGCACGACAAACGAAGGGCAAGGACGTCACCGGACGCGGTGACAAACGCTTCTCTCTCAAAGCGCAACCCACCGCTCCTGTAACCGACCCGCGCTAGCGCATCGCGCAGCGAGAGCTCACGACGGTACTCTTCGACCTCGGAAGCATGTTCGATCGAGATCCGCAGGGAACCGAGCGGCTGGAAGGCCTCGTTAAACGGTCCCTGGAGCTGCTCGGCGAGCGCCCCTGCTCCTAGGTAGTCCTCCTTGGCCAACACCGCCTCGCGCACGGCGGCCAAATGCTGCCACGCTTCACGCCGATCGCCGTCAAGGCGCTGACCGGACCAGAGGTCATGGACGTTCAAATCCACAATTTCTTCGGAAACTGTCCCGTGGAGCATCGCTCCGAGCCGTCCGTTGCCGAGCGGCAGCGCCCCAAACCAATCAGCGGCCGGCGCTTCGTACCAGAGCGCCAGGGGCGCCCGCTCATCCAAAGTCATCCAAAAAGCCTACACAATACCCACCTCCCAATTTGTGGCATCAACTCACAAGAACCTGTGTTGTGATGTCCTTGCAACCTGGAGCCGTCACCGTGACCATGAGCGTGCCCGTACCGGTAGGGCGCACGACAGCGAGGGCCCTCCCGTCGTAGGTAGTATGCGTGCCCTCGACGAAGCTCTCCTCGCTGGCCGGACGAGCGCTTCCCAGCCCAACCAGCAGCCCCGGTCCGGCGACCTCGACCGTTACAGGCCGGTCACGTTGATTATAGAGGTTGCCTTCGCCGTCAATAAGGACAATTGCCACATAGGCTAAGTCGCCATCACCGGCCGTAATCTCATCCCGTTCGGCACGGGCGAAAAGACAAAGTGGCCCGGTTGCCGAGACAAGGCTCGTACGGCCCTGTTCTCGCCCCTCACTATAAGCGATGGCGGTCAGCTCACCAGGTTGATAGGTCATCTCGAACTCCGACCGATACCTATCCGGCACACGCCTTCCCAAGGGCAAACCGTCCAACACGAGCTCGATCTCATCAGCATCGGCATAGACCTCCACGACGGCGGGCTTACCCTCAAAGCCCTCCCAGCTCCAAGACGACAAGGTGTCGGTCCACGCCCACGCAGTGCCAGTGGCCTCGCGGCCGTAGTTGCCAGGCCGGTGTACAGCAATATAGGGCTCGCGCCGAAGGCCGTATACGATCTCCCGGTAATAAGACGCTGGGCGCCGGTGCCCGGTGATGTCGATGTCACCGCAGTGCGCTACGAGCCAAGGAAACGCGCTTACAAGCATCGCGCCTTCCGCCATCTCATGACCCGTGGCCCCGACTCCCGCTTCACCCAGGTAGTCCCACCCCGCCCAGGTGAAATCACCAATCACGTGGCTATTTTCTCTAACAAGGCGCCAGTTGATATCGATATGCTGAGGAAACGTTTCTGTTCCGACGATAACGCGGCTGGGGAATAGTGCTCGGTCAAGCTCATAACGCGCATCCAGATAGTTCATGCCTGCGATGTCCAGTACTGCCAACGTTTCTGCCGTCCGCTCAGTAAACTGATCCGACATAGCAAGCTCGGCAACGACGCTCTCGAGAGGTGCCTCCGAAGTGACCGCGTCCGTGCCCGCCGCCTCATTCGGTTGTCCCCCGTCGTCAAGGCTCGCGCCCGCTGCAAAGGGGTACACGGCATTCGTAATGAAACGCGTCGCATCAAGAGACCTGATCTTTTCCGCGAGCCTACGTCCCCACACGGCGCCCAAGGGCCTGCCAGCCTCGTTCACCTCATTTCCCGTCGAGTACATGATCACGCTCGGGTGGTTGAAGTCCTTCCGGACCATCGCTTGAATGTCGCGCTCCCACCATGTCGGGAAACTGAGCGCATAGTCGAAACCCACCTTCGTGGTCGTCCAGACATCGAAGGCCTCGTCGACCACCAGCATGCCCAACCGGTCACAGGCATCCAGGATGGCCCTGCTGACGGGGTTGTGCGCGCTCCGAATCGCATTAAAGCCAGCTTCCTTCAGGAGCCGTACCCGACGCTCGTCGGCCGCAGCGGCGGAAACGGCCCCGATGACGCCGTTGTCATGATGGATACAGGCACCTCGCAACTTGACACTTTCGCCGTTCAGGCGCAGTCCGTGCACCGGGTCCAACTGCAGCGAGCGAATACCGCATTTGACCTCATCGGCATCGAGATCCCCGAGCGCAACTGTGATCGTGTAGAGCTCAGGCGTGTCGATGCCCCAAAGTGCTGGTCTATCCACGTACAGACGCTGGCGCACCGTAACCGGCTCGCCCACCAGGACCGTAGCTGGAGCGCTCGCGCGCGCCACGACCGCGTCATCGGGACCCCGGATCTCGGTATGGACCTCCACGGTCACCGGGCCGAGATCCGCATTTTCGATGACCGTGCCGACGACCACAACCGCGCGCTCCCCGTCGATATCCGGCGCAGTAACCTCGACGCCGTCCAACGCGATATGGACCCGCGGAGCAACGAGAAGGTGCACCGGACGGTAGATGCCGGCCCCTGAATACCACCGCGAGTCCTGGTACGCACGACATTCGACACGGATCTCGTTATCCGCGCCATAGCTCAGGAACTCGCCCGCCTGGATGGCGATTGAGGAGTATCCGTTTGGGCTTTGGCCTGCAAAATCACCATTGAGGTAGACCATTGCATCACGATAAACGCCTTCAAACTCGATGATAACGGTCATCTCCCGGTACTCCTCGGGCACCCAGAAGACCTTCCGGTACTCGTAGACTCCCCCCGGAAAAAAGGCTGACGCCCTCCCCGCTAGGGCCTCCCGCCTTCGGTGAATCATGGCATCATGTGGCAGCCTCACCCGCTCGTATTCCACGGCGTCTTCCCTGAGCCCGAGTACCGGGCCGGGCTTCTGACGGAACTCCCAGCCATTGTTGAACGACGTTCGAATCACGGCCGGGCCGCCAGAACTGAGCGCACAGCCCTCATGCCGTCACTTCGACCCTGATTGCCATCGGTCCCGCTGGCAGTGTTTCCCTCAGTCTCACCGGAAGGTCCACCTCGAGGCCATTGTCATCCCGCTCCCACTTGACGTCCCCCCGGTAGCCGAGCACAGACACCTTCACCACCTGACCAGCGGCACCCCCTACTGCTGACCCCAGGGAGCGGAACCGGACCGACCCATAGTCCCCTGAGCCAAGCACAATCGCATACACGGTGGACTTTCCTCGGGCCGTGTAGCGCACGTCCTCTGCTCCAAACTCGCTTCTCGAGGTGTCCTTGAACGCTCCGGCCTCAACCGCGGTCGGGCCCTCCCCAAACCTCCACCACGGCCTTGTCCCGTAAATAGCCTCGCCGTTCACCTGCAGCCAGTCCCCCAGTGCCTCCAGGATACGGCGGTCCCCAACCGGGATCGTGCCGTCACTCGCGGGGCCAATATTTAGGAGCAGCGCACCATTTTTGCTCACAATATCTACAAAATCCTGGATGATCGCTACCGGCTCCTTGTACTCGAGCCCATCGACATAGCACCACGAATTGCGCGCCACCGCCGTGTCTGCTTGCCAGAACCGGTCTGCAATGCCTCCCAGTTGTCCGCGCTCGATGTCGAAAACCGCGGTCCCCTCTGGGAACGCCTCGTTTTTATAGTTGATCGCCACCCCCCTGCCCCACCCCGCCGCCCGGTTGTAATAGTACGCGGCGAACGCGCGCAAGTAAGGCGCGAAGGCCGGCTGCTCAATCCACCAGTCAAACCACACGAGTTGTGGCCGGTATTTGTCCACGAACTCGCAGGTCCGCAGTAGCCAGTCCTCTAGGAACTCCTCGTTCGGCGGCAAGTGCTCCTGTTGCGCGGGACCGTAGAGGTCGCCAAAAGCTGGATCGCGCACGTCAGAGGGGTACCGCGCGCCGCCATTGAAGAACCACCAATGCTCGGCGCGATGGCTTGAGACGCCGAAAACGAGCCACTGCGCCCGCACTGCCTCTGCAAGCTCACCCACGACATCGCGACATGGCCCCTTGTGGACCGCCGTCCACTCCGATCGTGAGCAGTCATACATGGCAAAACCGTCGTGGTGCTCCGCCACGGGCACCACGAACTGAGCCCCGGACCGTCGGAACAGCCCCGCCCAAGCGACGGCGTCGAAGTGCTCCCCTTTGAAGCGGTAAATTAGGTCCTTGTAGCCGAAGTCTTTCTGGTCGCCGTACGCCTTGCGGTGATGCTCGAACTCCGAGCTTCCCTCGACGTACATGTTGCGCGGGTACCACTCATTGCTGAACGCCGGCACACTGTATGCACCCCAGTGAATGAAGATGCCCAACTTGCCGTCTTTGTACCAGTCCGGCACCTCGTAGCCGGCCAACGAACTCCACGAGTCCTGAAACGGGCCCGCATCAATGACCGCTCGTATGGAAGACGGGATACCCATCATGCCACCTCCATGCCCGTCGCAATCATCGGGCTCATCGTCCCACCGCACTTGGCAACAAATCCACCAGTTGGTGGCCGCGCATCCCTTATCTCGGATCGGCTTAGGGAAATCGTTCTCTCACGATACGGCGAAATCGGCGCCTTGTCAAGCGATTCAACAGATGTTTCTAGGGATCTGTCTCTCCAGGACCCAGACGCTCGCCCCAGCTGTTGCGCTCGTCGAGGCGTCTTGAGTCGAGGAGTATCAAGCAGAAGTGCGGGGCCCTGACGCAACGTCATACGCAAGCTGTCAGCCCAGGCCGGAGCGGGTTCCGCCGCCGGCGAGGCTTTGACAGGGTCATCGGCCTAGCAGTAACGTCCGTTCAGGAAACGTTTTCTAGACAGGTAGTGCCCTAGACAGGCCCGACAAGGGGAAGTGACAACCTTTGCAGACTCAAAGCCGCGTCCAAAGTCTGAGGTGCCCGGGGTTCGGGCCCGGCGACCAAGCCAGGCCTGACCAGCAGGTCGCGGACTGGCCGGGCCCGCCGCTCGTCGAGTTCTGCGGGCAAGCCGTAACGGCGATTGATGGGACCACGGGTTCGCACCGGCGCCTCGAGCACTTCGAGCGTACAGGCCACTGGACGCTCATGTCGGTCTTCTCCGATCAGGGCCGGATGCTAGCTGTTTTCGAGGAACTCGACCGACAAGACGGGCGGATAGCCATCGTTGGTGAAGACGGTGCCCGCCTCGTAGTCGGCAAGTCGCTCGAACCGACCAGTGCCAAGGAGCGGTCTTGGTACCGCGGTCACGCTAAGGAGGAGGTCCTCCCCGGTCAACCGGACATCCTCCGTTACGAGTTGCTCGAAGGGGGCAAGGACCCGCGCCCGGAGGACGTCCAAGCGTGCTTCCCCCCAGTGCGACGGGCCTTCTGGGAAGGAGTGGAGCGCCCTCACACCTTTGTCGGGACGCCCTTGTCCGCTGACGTCGTACCCCACTACTACATTGACGTGCCCATGGTGGCACGCGTGCCAACCATTGTCGTAGCCCCCGAGACGGCGGGCGCGATCCAGGCCGAGGACCTCTGGGAGGGCCTTGTAGGTGGTTGGCTCCCCGCCGTCCGCACGGTTTACCCCTTTGGCAAAGACGAGTGCTGGGAGCTCGTTGTGTTCGCGACGCCCGAGGGAGCGGCGACATTCCAACAACCGACCTGGTACCGCTTCCTCCGGCTCCAGTCGGGGCGCGTCGTTGACGTCAAGTACATCGACACCTACCTCCCCTCCCCGGACCAGGTACCGGCCGACCCAGCCGACTTCTACCGCCACCTCTTGCGCCTGCATGCCTATTGGGAGCACCAGCTCACAGGCGCGATGACCGTCGATGTCCCCGACGGTTGGGTCGGGGATTTCTGCCGGCACGCCTTCGTCCAGGAGAAGATTTCCCGCAGGGGGGACCACCCGAAGTACGGCGTCGTCGAGCGAGCCTACGCAGGCGAGGAACACGATGGGTTTCCCGACCTGCTAACCAGCACCGTCATATGCAACCTTGAGTGGGGGCTGTTCCCAGCAGCGCGCACGTACCTCGACTACTACTTACGCCACTTTGTACGCCCCGACGGCACTGTCCGCTACCGAGGACCGGAAATCGGCAAGTACGGCGTGACTCTCTCTTGCCTTGCTCTCTACTATGACTACACAGGCGACTTCACCCTCCTCTGTGAGCACGACCAGAAGATAAGAGCCCTCGTAGCCCAACTCACCAAACGGTGGGAGGACGCCCGGCGCATCGAACCATCCTCCCCCGCTTACGGCATGATCAGGGGACCGCACGAGGCCGACATCAGCTTCCTCAGAAACTGGGAGGACGAGCGGCGCCTCGACCCGACCAACCCCGCCTACAATGTCATGAGGGGACAGGACCAGGATACGGCGGGCCCCAGCACAGCGGACCTGGAGAGGTCCTCATACGAACAGCCTTATCTCTCAAACAGCCCTGAAGTTTGGCGAGGGATACGCGACATCGCGCTGTCGTGGCAACGCGTCGCCGACCAACTCGGCGACGCCGAGCTGGCAAGCAGGGCCTCTGCTCTATTGCAGAGCGCTGCGACCCTGTTCGACGACGCACTAAATGGCATCGAGCGCTCATGGTTGGAGAAGGATGGCACTCTCGGCCTGCCCATCATCGCGGGCTCGTCGTCGTTCTATTGGGAGACCCCCTACCGGACGACGCCCCAATCCTTCGACGAGAACCGCGTATGGTCAGAGCTTCTCCACTCCGGCGTCCCTACGAAGCAGACCGTCCAACGGATCCTCGACATCGCCGGCGAGCGCGGTGGGACAACCCTCGGGATCTTCAATAACAGGCTCCAAGTCGTAGGGTTCCTCGTAGCCGAAGGCGTCCAGGGCCTACTTCAGCACGACCTCGTAACCGACGCCCTACTCGTCTTTTACGCTCATGCTTTTCACGCCCATACGCGAGGTACCTGGACTGCCATCGAGTGCGTCGACATGGACCGTGACCGGGCCTTCCATTCGCCGTTCTGCGCGCCGGCCCAGATGACCGTGCCGACGATCGCCAAATGGCTACTCGTGTTCGAGGACCCCCTCGACCGCCTCATCACCCTCGCGAAAGGCGCACCTCGCGCCTGGCTCGAGGACGGCGAGCACTTCGGGGTCGAAGCGGCACCTACCCGGTGGGGCCCCATCAGCTATCATCTCCGCTCGCGCCTAGCGGTGGGCAAGATAGACCTCGAAGTATCGCTCCCTCCGAGGCCAGGGGCAACCGTGCACCTTCGCCTCCGCTGCCCGTTACCTTGCAGGCCCGAAAGCGTCAGAGTCCTCAACCGCGACGACCTAAAAGTCGCCCTCGAGGGGGATACACTGCGAGTCCCCACTGGCACCACAGGCGTCCTGAAGCTCGAGGTATCTTGCACCACCGAGGCACCGCGATGACCCACCGGGCGATGACCCACCCACGCGGCCAGCCATCCGGCTAGTTGGCGAAGCTACGGGCCCCACTGACGAGCGCTCTCGTAATGCCCGGCCCCGTTGCGCGAAGCGCTCCTACCGACCCCCAAGCCCGGTAAGGGAGATTCCCTCCGAAAGCCACCGCTGCAGCAGGATCGCGAGGATCACTCCGGGCACGAGCGAAATCGTCGCTCCGCCCATCAACAGGTTCCATATATCGCCCTGCTGGGTGAGAAAGTATTCCAGCCCCAAAGGTACCGTCGCACGGTTTTTAGTGTTGATGACTATTATTGGCCATAAGAAGCTGTTCCAATAGCCGATGAAGGTAAACAACCCCAGTACGCCCATTGCTGGGCGTACCATCGGCACCATCACCCTGCTAAAAATATATAGGTGGGATGCCCCATCCACTTTCGCCGCGTCCTCCAGCTCTACTGGTATCCCCCGGAAAAACTGGCGCATTAAGAACACCCCAAAGGCGCTGAACGCCCAGGGCAAGATCAGCGCCTGGTAGCTGTTGATCCAACCAATATCCCTCATAAGCAAGTACATCGGCACCACTAGCACTTCTTGCGGAACGACCAACGACGCCACATAAACGAAAAATAGCTGGTCGCGTCCCCGAAAGTGCAAGCGCGCGAACCCGTACCCCGACATGAGGGAGGTAATAAGCGTAATTACCGTGCCGCCGATGGCAACTACAAGGCCGTTCAACAGGAACTGCCCGAACGGACCATAGTTCCACGCCGACACAAAGTTGCCAAACTGAGTAGCGTGAGCCAGGCTCCCGAGGCTGTTATCAAAGGCGTCCGCCTCTGGCTTCAGGGCCGTAATAATGCCCCAGGCGATAGGCAGCACGACCAGCACAACAGCGACCGTTAGGCCCATGTCGGAGACCATCCGCCGCCAGAGTGGGCGCTTCCCCCACCTCGGGTCCCTGCTTAGAGAACCCCGCCCAGCCACCACGCTCGTGCTCATACCTCGTAATGCACCCATCGCCTCTGCAGCCGTAGCTGGACAAATGTGAAGATGATGACTATTACGAACAGTACCCACGCAATAGCCGATGCATACCCCAAGGCGTAGTCGTTAAAACCCTTCTCAAACAGCCACAGCACTATGGTGGTACTACTCGTTCCCGGCCCTCCATTAGTGAGGACATATGCCTGGGCAAACACCTGAAACGACGAGATCACTGTCATCACGATTCCAAAATATAGTGATGGCGAGATCAGCGGGACCGTCACACTGCGAAACGTCCTCCACTTCGATGCCCCGTCCACGCGGGCGGCGTCATAATACATTTCTGGGACAGCGTGGATCCCGGCAGTGAAAAGCAGCATGTTGTACCCGAAACCCTGCCACACCGACATGATAATGATGCAAGGCATCGCCCACTGAGGTGCTGAAAGCCACTCCGGCCCCTGGACTCCGAGCACCGCGTGGATCACCGAGTCGATCAACCCATTTCGGTTGGTGTAAAGGAGGCTCCACACGACGGAGTCGCCCACCAAAGGCGTCAGCACGGGAATGAAGAAGATGACGCGAAGGATCCTGCGTCCACGGCTGTACCCCCGCAGCCACACGGCCAAGCCGAGGGAGACCAGAAGGTTGAGAGGTACGTAAGCCGCCACGAAGTAAAAAGTGTTGCCAATCGCCGCTCTAAATGTCGGGTCCTTGGTGAAAAGCGTTTGGTAATTGCCCAAGCCGACAAAATGGCTCGTGCCAATGAGCGGCCACGAGTAGAGGCTAAGGGCAAAACAGGCGATCGCCGGGGCAACCGTGAAGACCACGAAACCAATGCCATTGGGCAGCAAAAAGGCCAGCGCAGCGCGCGCGTCTCCTCGCCTGCGCGGTCTCCGGGACGCCGGCTCGGCCGCGCGCGGTAACGTCAAAGACTGGCTACTCATGTGTTATCGTTCTGCTCTCTTCCCGCGCACCTACGAAATGGCGAGCCGGCCGGGGCTGGGGGAACCCCGGCCGGCGTCGGGTTTAGGCGCTACAAAAGTCGCGTTGCACCAACATAAGCAAGGCGACCTCTTTTTGCCTAAGCAGGCGTGCCCTGGTTGTCCTCTGTATAGGTGAGCGCCGACATCGGCTTGATGCTACCCTGCATCACGCCAACGATCTGAGAGTTGAAGGCGTCTTCGGTACCCGCCCACTTGTTGGTCGCGTTGTAGGGCACGGCGTCTTTTAGTGCATAATCCATCGGCGATGCCGCGTTGGTGATACCCAAGGTCGACAGCGTATGGTAAAAGTACGGGAAGTCAGCCGTCCGGGCGGGGAAGTCGCCACTGGCAGCGTTAGCCTTCTCAAACTTCGGCCCGGTCATCACTTCGATGGCCTTTATCGCATCAGACAAAAGCTGCGCCTTGTTGACCCCCGGGTGGTTCTTGTAGAGGTCCTTAGAAATACCAAATCCGGAGCCCGACAGCAAGGTAGACGACTTCCCGCTAGGCCCATTTGGCAAAGGAGCAAGGCCGATCTGGAAGTGCTCGATCCCCGCTTTGACGGCCGCGATGTCGGGTAGCAGGTCCCAGGGCCCGTCAATGTAGGTGGCGGCAGCCCCCGACTCCCACTGCTGCAGGTCCCAGGACCCGGTCACCGACGCAGTCGATGGCGGCAACGGCGCCAAGCCATTTTTTACGGGGGCTACGTACTCCTTGAGCAGGTTCGCAAATTGAGGCGTGTTGACCTTCAGTGCCCCGCCCGGGGTCAGATAGTGGCCCCCCATGTCTGTGGCGAAAGTTAGGAACTCATCAAAAAACGGGTCGTCTGCGTAACCGTATATGGCGCCGTCGCTCTTCTTTTGAATAGTCGCAATATCCTTATAAAATTGCGGCCATGTCCAGTTGTTCGAGGGCAATGGGATGTGGTACTTCTCGAAGACGGTCTTGTTGTAAAACATGAGCAGGGGCCCAAAGTCGTACGGTAGTGCTATGAGTCGGCCACCGCTCACCTTGTACCCGTTGACAGCACCCTGGTCAAAAGCACTGAGCGAAAACCCGGAGGTGCCCTCGCTGTTGAGCTGGCTCGTACTTACGGGAAGGAAGCCCGCTTGGTAGCTAGAAGTCCGCAGGTTTTGGGTCGCGACGAGGTCCGGTTCCGTGTTGCTAGATATCTGGACGGGGAGCCTGACCCAATAGTCGGAATAGGACGGCTCTTCCGTGAGCTTGACGGTGATCCAAGGGTACATGGAATGGACGAGAGATGCGTCGTGCTCCCAAAACGGGATAGTGCTCGGGCTGACCCACATCTCCCAGCTCAAGGTCACCGGCGTGTTGGTGGCGGCACTCGCCTGCGACGCCGGCAGTGCCGTCGAGGTGACCGTTGCAGCAAGTGCCGTTGTCGCGGCAATTGCAGCCAGCTTTGACCGAAGGCGCTGGCGCGCGTCACGTGATTTTTGTCTACCTGGCCTCATGTATAGGACCCTCCTTTTTAGTGGACATAGCAGGTGCGGCCGTTCGGACACCCAGACTGAGGGTCGGCACTGGCTGCGAGCAGTCCGGCCTCATCCCACAAAACCCTCTCGCGCAACTTGCCCAAGTGCCATCCTGCATCCCTCAGCCAGGCCCGCCAAGGCCTAGCCAAAAGGTTTCGTACTACTTCCTTAACTTTACGAGTGAGAACGTATCATCACTTCGCCAGGTGGGTCAAGCCCAATCGCTTTTTATCTCGCCTCGCCGACCCGGCCTCTGAGCCCGGAAGCGGGCCAAGGGCCAGCAGCAAACCAGAACGCGCCAAGGGGCCGCTTCGAGTCTGCACGCGCAGACTGCGCCCTGCGGTGCCCTAGCCCCATCTCAACGGTCTATACCGTGACGGGCGAGGCCTGAGCGATGGCCGTGATGGTAGCTGCGGCGGGAACGATCTCGCGTTGCGTGTAGGCCGTTACCGGCCCGCTCAGCTCGACCACGGCCTGTTCGTGGAGATCTCCAGACGACGTCCCCACAGCGAAACGGAACTGGCCAGGCTCCACTACGAAGTTCATGTCCTCGTCGTAAAAGGCGAGGCGGCTCGGGTGGACCTCGAAGGTTACCCGAGCCGCCTGCCCGGGGGAAAGCTCCACGCGGGTGAAGCCGATGAGCGAGCTCTCCGGCCGCGCCACTGAGGCCACCAGATCAGAGGCATACAGTTGGACGAC
>DAHWQF010000489.1 GCA_027334785.1 Acidimicrobiaceae bacterium | reverse complement strand
ACCGCTTCACCGGCTGGTGGGATGTCGACCTCTCCGCCCAGGGTGAGGATGAGGCCCACCAGGCCGGCCGCCTCCTCGCTGAAGAAGGGCTCCTCCCTGACGTCGCCCACACGTCTGTGCTTACCCGGGCTATCCGCACCCTCAACATCCTCCAGGAGGAGATGGGCCGTCTGTGGACCCCGGTCCACCGCCACTGGAGGCTCAACGAACGCCACTACGGCGGCCTCACGGGTCTCGACAAGGCCGAGACACGCGACCGCTATGGCGACGAGCAGTTCCGGCTTTGGCGGCGCAGCTATGACGTGCCGCCCCCACCCCTGGAGCCCGGTAGCGCTTATGACGTGTCAGCCGACCCCCGCTACGTGCCCGGAGTGGTACCGAGGACAGAGTGCCTGGCTGACGTGGTGGTGCGGATGGTGCCCTACTGGTACGACGCGATCGCCCCTGACCTGCTCGCCGGCAAGGTCGTCTTGGTGGCGGCGCACGGCAACAGCCTCCGCGCGCTCATCAAGCACCTCGACCAGATGGACGGCGAGACCGTCTCGAAGCTCGAGATCCCAACGGGCGTCCCCATCGTCTACGAACTGGACAAGGGCCTCCAGCCGCTCCAGGCCGGCGGGCACTGGCTCGGTGACCCCGAGGCGATCGCAGCCGCAACCGAGGCGGTGCGCCGCCAAGGCCAGCGCGCCTAGCCAGGAGCCGGTCTCAAGACCCCACCCCAGCGTGACGTCGGCCGGCGTGGGTGAGCACCGCGGAACTGCCCGGTAGGGTTTGGCCCACGATGAAATGGGGAACCGGGGGACGTCGTTGGGGCGGGGTCCCGCTCGGTGTCGCGGTCACAGTGTCCGCGGCCGCCGCCCTGCTGGGCGGCTGCGGCAGCGGCGCCAAGAAGGCGGCGGGCGTTTCGGCACCGTCTGGCAGCACCACCACGACGGCGCCAGCGCCCACCACGACTACCAGCCGGGCTACCAGCCGGCCGAAGCACGTGGCCCTCTGCCCCCTCACCGGGGCCCCGTCCCCCTCCGGCAAGGTGCCGCAGCGGGCTGCGATCGCGGTTAAGGTCGAGAACCTTCCCGCCGCTCGCCCTCAATGGGGCCTCAACCGCGCCGACATCGTCTTCGAGGTGCCCGTCGAGGGGGGCATCACTCGTTTCATTGCGGTCTACCAGTGCCAGGGTGCTCCTCGTATAGAGCCGGTGCGTTCGGCTCGTTTCGTGGACCTCAAGATCCTCAAGCCCCTGGGCAAGGTCCTCTTCGCCTCTTCCGGGGCGATCCAGCCCGTCGTCAAAGCTGTCGATTCGCCGACCTCACCGACAGAGGATGTCGGGGCCATGACCCAAGGCCAGGCGTACTGGCGCGACCCCACCCGCGTCGAACCCCACGACCTGGTCACGTCCACCAAGCTGCTTTACCAGGCTGCGGCGGCTAAGGGCTACCCCGACACCGCGCCCAGGCCGATCTTCAGCTATGGGCACCCGCCGGCCGGCGGCAAGCCCGTTACCGCCCTCCATGTGGACTACCCCCTCGACATTACGACCTGGACCTGGACGCCGAGCCTCCACCGCTGGCTACGTTCTTATGCGTGCCCGCCGGGGGAGCAGCAGATCTGCACCCCGGAGGACAACGGGCCCGCCGTGCTCGGCAGTGGCGCTCAGATCTCGGCGGTAAACGTGGTCGTCCTGCACGTCATCGAGTACGCCACCCCCTACGTGGAGGACGCCACAGGCGCCCACGAAAACGACTTCACCTTGACCGGGACGGGCCCGGCCTGGGTCTTCCGTAACGGGGAGGAGTTCGTGGGCCGCTGGGTGAGGCCCAAGCTCGCCGACCCGGCCAGCTTCGTGGAGGCCGACGGCACCAAGATCACGCTGGCCCCGGGCAACACCTGGGAGGAGCTCGTACCCGACGGCGAAGAGGTCAGGGTGACCGGCTGAGCGGGCGGCGTCGGTCCGCTGCTGGCGGGGTTGTGGCGTCAGGGGGCGAACCGGGACGTGCTGTCCCATTTGAGGTGCTGGCGCCAGAGCCTGAAGCTGAACCCTCCCCATGCCACGCTCACCACCACCCAGAGGGCGCCGAAGATGCTCTTGCCGTCGATGAAAAAGGTTAAGCACAGGCCTAGGGCGACCATGGTGAAAAGGGCCAGGACGCGCCACCCCCAAGGGGACATGACAGCGATGCCCAGGGCCGGCAGCCCCGCCTGGCTGCCGGCCTGGGTCGCTCTAGGGAGCTGGTCCAGTTGCTTCGGAGCAGCCAGCGGTCTGCTGGCCGCTCCCGGCTGGGAACCCACCCTCGGACGGTTAACGCCCCGAGGGGCTGTGGTGGTTCCGCTCTTTTTTGTCCGGAACTTGCCTCGGGCCATCTCGTAGCCAACCCTTATGGCTCAGATGGCGCTCGGCCCGGTCTCGCCGGTGCGGATCCGGGTCACGCTGTCAAGCGCAGTGACCCAGATCTTGCCGTCGCCGATCTTGCCGGTACGGGCTGCCTTGGCGACCACCTCTACGATGTCGTCCGCCATCTCCGCGCTCGACAGGACCTCGACCTTTATTTTCGGCAGGTACTCGACGCGGTACTCGGCGCCCCGGTAGATCTCGGTGTGGCCGTGTTGGCGCCCGAAGCCCTTCACCTCCGAGATCGTCATGCCGGCGACCCCGAGGTAGGAGAGCGCCTCGCGCACCGCGTCGAGGGCGTGTGGCTTGATGACGGCTGTCACCAGGACCATCAGGCACCACCTCCAACCCGGATGCCGCCGGCGGCTGGCGCCAGAGCGGGGGCCGGCACCCCGGTAGCCTCGCCATAGCCGGGCAAGACCCTCGATACGCCCTCGACCTCGGGGTAACCCTCCTCGTCGTGGACGGCCAGGTCACCGATCTCGCACTCCTCGTCCGTCATCCGGAGGGGAGTGAAAAAGCTGATCACTTTCAATATGGCGAAGGTCACGAGGGCATCCCACAAGATAATCGTGACACCGGCCAGGAACTGGGTCAGCACCTGTTTCGGGTGGCCGTAGAGGGCGCCGGTGATCGACAACTTGGCCCCGTTGACGCTCTGGTACTCGACCACCGTCGGGTCGGCGAACACGCCGAGCAGGATGCCCCCCATAAAGCC
>DAHWQF010000488.1 GCA_027334785.1 Acidimicrobiaceae bacterium | reverse complement strand
ACTTGGCCCAGGCGTCGACCTGGCCCTGCGAGGCGCCGAGGGCCTTGCCCATGTCCCGTACCGCCGAACGGGCCCGGTACGTGATCACGTTGGCCACCTGCGCGGCCTGGGTGCGGCCGTAGCGGCGGTAGACGTACTGGATCGCCTCTTCCCGCCTGTCGCTTTCGATATCTACGTCGATGTCGGGCGGCCCGTCGCGCTCGGGCGACAAGAACCGCTCGAAAAGCAAGCCGAGCCCGACCGCGTCCGCCTTGGTTATGCCGAGCGCGTAGCACACGGCCGAATTGGCCGCCGACCCCCGGCCCTGGCAGTAGATGCCGGCCTCGTTGCAAAAACGCACGATGTCCCAGACGATCAAGAAATAGCCGGCGAAACCGAGGCTCTCGATCATGTCGAGCTCGTAGTCGATCTGGGTGTAAGCGCGGGGGTGGCTCGGCGCGGACCTCGGGCCGTAGCGGCTCCGGGCGCCCTGCTCGGTCAGCTCCCTGAGCCAGGTCATCTCGGTGTGGCCGGCAGGGACTGGGAAAGGGGGCAGCCGGGGGGCGACCAGCTTCAAATCGAAGGCACAGGCCAGGCCGAGTTCGGCGGCGCGCTCCACCGCCCCGGGGTAGCGGGCGAAGCGGCGGGCCTGCTCCGCCCCGCTCCGCAGGTGGGCGCTGGCGGCGGCCGGTAACCAGCCGTCTATCTCGTCGAGGCTGCGCCGGCCTCGCACCGCGGCCAGGGCGGTGGCTAGGCGCCAGCGCGCTGGGTGGTGGTAATGGACGTTGTTGGTGGCCACCACGTCGGCGCCGGCCCGGCAGGCCAGCTCCACCAGGGCGTCGTTGCGCGCCGTCGCCAGGGGCTCCCCGTGGTCCCAGATCTCGACCACGACGTTTTCCCGCCCGAAATAGCGCTGCAAGCGGAGCAGTTCACAACGGGCGGCGGCGGGGCCGGCGGCTGCCAACGCAGACACGACCGGCCCTTTGCGGCAGCCCGTGAGCACCAACCAGTGGTCAGCCGCTCCGGCGGCGGCACTGGCCGGCGTGGGCAGCGAGACGTCCTCGCACATGGACATGTTGGAGAGGTCCGGCTCGGCACCGGCGCCCACGGCAGCGAGGAGGTCGAGGCCCAAAAGCGGCCTCCCCTTTTCCCTGCCCAAAAGATGGGCCGCCGTGAGGGCCTGGCAGAGGCGGGCGTATCCGACTGGGCTCCTCGCCAGCACGACCAGGTGGGTGCCCTCGGGATCGGCCACGCCGGCCTGGGCCTGGGTGAGCCCCAGGGTAACCTCGGCCCCGAACACCGTGGGCAAGCCGGCGGTACGGGCCGCCTCCGCAAAGCGCACCACCCCGTAGACCCCGTCGTGGTCGGTGAGGGCGAGCGCTTCGAGGCCGGCCCGCACCGCCTCCCCGACCAGCTCCTCTGGGTGAGAGGCGCCGTCTAAGAAGCTGAAGTTGGAATGGCAGTGCAGCTCAGCGTACGGGGCCTCTCCACCCACTCCGGCCAGTATAGGAACGCATGTTCCCTACCGCGCCAGCGTGGGCTCTGAGCCGGCACCGGGCTTGCCGGCTGGCACCGCAGCATCTTCAAGCTCGTCAAGCAGGGCCGGCTCGCCGGGCTGACCAGCACGAAGCCGGCGCGCCGGCTCGCGCGCTGGCTCGCGCGCCGACGCAGGTTACCCCCCGTCAACGGGCGCAGCAGACCCGCCCCGGCCCCGCTACGACGTTCGGGACGCCAAAGACGGCCATGTCAGCTCGGCCGAGGCTGGCGTTCCGTGCCCGGTGGCACTCTGTCAGCAGAGTCGCCCGGCGTGTACTGCGAGAGCCCACCGCTCAGTTTCTCGATCCCTTGAGAGACCGTCGCGTCGAGGACTTTGGCCGCTTCGTCCGCCTTCCCGGCCTCGAGCATCCAGCGCACCGCCGCGACCTGCTGGACGATCGAGTCGCTCGCCGTGAGCGCCGCGTGCTGTGCTTCGCACACCTGCTCCAGGTGCCTGCTGCGTTCGCCATGGACGCGAACGAGCTCCTCTAAGCGCGCCGCCAGGTAGCCGACCAGGGCCATGGAGAGCACCGGAGCCGACCACCCGGTCAGGTCGAGGTCACCGCGCCCGTGGACGAGGGCCAGCACGATGAAGGCCAGGATGCCGAGCGCGGCGGTACCGGCCGCTCCTCGCCGCCCAAAGCGCAAAGCGCCCAGCGTGATGGGCACGATGTACAGCAGTGCGGCTGCCTGGCCGCTGCGGTCGATGAACCAGCGGAGCACGGTCACGCCGGCAAAGAGCCCCACGACCAGCGCGAGCGACAAAGCGGTCGACCCCCACGCCTGACGGGCCCGCCTGACCATGGACCACTGCCGCTCGGCCTGCGCTGTCTTGTCGCTCAATTGCCTGTCTGCCCCCAAACGCCACCTTGGTCTAGTGGTTCTCGAAAGTTTGTGCGCCCCGGGCGGCGTCGCGCTAGGGACCTTGGTCCTTGGCGTTCAGGAGGAAGTCCATGGTAGGAGCGCCGGTGCCGACCCAACCACCCGAGGGCCCCACCACGCTCGGGATGGCCCGGCACAGCCCAGGCATAGCCCGCCGGTCGCCAGGCCTCCTCCGACCCGTGCCACTCGACACCGATGACTTTCAACGCCCGCGCCGGCGGTGGGGCCACCGCACCCCCAATGAGCACTCAGGTGCTCTTGCGCACTAAGTGCAACAAGACGTCCACGGTGCCTACATTGCCCACCCTAGTGATGGCGAAGCTCGGGTTGGGGATACCCCAGAGACCGAAGCGGATCGTGAGCGCACCATTGGCGTCTATGCCGTTGCCGTAGCGCTCGGCGCGCAGCGGGAACGTCACGGTCCGCGATACCCCCCGGAGAGTGAGCTTGCCCACGGCGGAAAGATCGATGATGTGCCGCTCTTTCGGCACCTTACCGAGGTCGATGGCTTTCACCAAACTGAAGTAGCCCTTGGGGTACTCCGTCGTGTCCATGATCCAACCGGAAAACTGCGAATCGCGGCCGGCCACGCCGCTGCGGACGGATGCCATGTCCACGCTGAAGTGCGCCGAAGTGACCGTAGCTCCCTCGACCGTCAAGCTCCCCTGCACCTTCGAGGTCGTCCCGACCGCGATGTGGCGCTGACCG
>DAHWQF010000487.1 GCA_027334785.1 Acidimicrobiaceae bacterium | reverse complement strand
TCGGTCTCGGCTTGATCCTCGCCGGCGGTGTACTGCTTATGTTCTCCACCAGGCGGAGGCGGCGCCACGCTTGATACCAGGCTGCGAGGAGGCCTGCCCTTCAGAGCGGCCTCCCGTAGCCGGCAGCATGGCTCTGTGGAGGTGGTCCCCAAAGACCAGCCGGCGAAACAGGGTTACCTCTCCTTGCGCCCGCTCGAGATCGCGACTTGCGACGTGCTCGGCCACAAGGCACCGCCTCCCCTGCCCGACGCCGTGCCTCGCTCACCACGCGCTGCCCTAGAGAACGCCCTGCTCCCGGCGCTCCTCAAGCCTCCCTGCGTTGTCGCCTTTTCCGGCGGCCGCGATTCTTCCAGCGTGCTCGCTCTGGCCACTGACCTAGCCAGGCGCGAGGGCCTCCCTCCCCCCATCGCCCTCACCAGGCGCTGGCCCCGGCACCCTGGCACCGACGAGTCCTATTGGCAGGAGCTAGTCATGGGAGCGCTGGATATCGCCGACTGGGAGCGCATCGACTATGAGGAAACGGACGTCATCGGGCCCAGTTCCACTGCGAGCCTGCTCCGCCACGGGCTCCTTTGGCCGCCCCTCGCCCACTCCTGGCCAGCAATGTTTGCTCGAGCTAGGGGCGGGTCGTTCGTCAACGGCGAAGGAGGCGACGAGGTATTCGGCGCGCGGCGCTGCACCCCTGTCCTTTACGCCCTTGCCCGCTGGCGCCACCTCCGCCTAAACGAGGCCGGCGCTGCGGCCATCGCGCTCGCACCGCGCGCCGTTCGTCGGCGGGAAGCCCTACGGTCCTTCAGGGGCGCTGGGCCTTGGCTCCGTGCCGAAGCCAGAGCGGAGTACCAGCGACAGCTTTCCGAGGAAAAGGCAGCCGAACCGCTCCCCTGGGCACGCAGCCTCTGGTGGCACCTGGGCTGGCGTTCTCTCGAAATAGGGTCCACCAACCTTGCCCTTCTTGCGGCAGAGGAGGGTGCTCAGCTGTTTCAGCCGCTCCTCGACCCCGTCTTTGTGGCCTCGCTCGGGCGCAGCGCCGGCCCTCTTGGCCATAGGGGCCGCACCAACGCGATGCGCTCAGTCTTTCGAGGCCTGCTTCCCGATGAGCTCTTGGCCAGGACGACGAAGCCCGACTTCACGTCGGCGGTCTTCGGGACCTGGACAAGCGATTTCGTCCGCCGATGGGACGGGACGGGAGTCGACACCTCCCTGGTCGACCTCGAAGCCCTCCGCCAGGCTTGGCAGAGGCCGTCTCCGCCGGCCGGCACGAGCCTACTCGTACAGCAGGCTTGGCTCAGCACAGTGCAACGGTCTCCCGCTCCCCCTGGTGGCGCGATATTGCGCACCAAGATGGATGCTGAGAGGTGATGTCACCACTCACAGTAGTAGAGAAAGGAGCTGCCATGGCCGCAAGGAGCGACAACCAGTACGATCCTCCTATGGCGTACGAGGCATATGAGAAGCCAAAAATAGAGGTGTTGGGGACCCTGCACGAGATGACGTTGGCCAACACTTGGAACCCTTACGAGGCTGACGGCGGGACCAGCTACGTCACCGTCAACGGCTACACGTTCCCAGCGAACGGCTCGTTCTAGATCCGTGCCCAATTCGGCCGAGCGTGGCTCCGGGGGGGCGCCAGTCTCCGCCCTCGGCGGGTGGGGCGCATGACGTTGGCCGACATAACGCCAATTGAGGACAGCTTGGGCGAGGGACGCGGCTTGCGCGCAGCCGGCGCAGACACCTGGGTGGCCTCGCGGCACCTCGGCCTCAACTTCGTTGGGCCGTTTGCCTTGGGCGACCCGTTGCCGGATGGTTCCCCAGTGGACGTGACCGTCAGCGTGGAGCCTTCGCGGCCCGTGGCCCAGGAGCCGCCAGGCCCAGCGTTGGCAGGCATGGTTGTCCAAGGTGAGGAGATGTACACCCTGTACTCGGTGGGCGACGGGTACGTCTTCCGATTCCACGGACTGTGCGAGTTCCATGTGAGCAACGACGGCAGCGCTGTCCGCTGTTATCCGGGCCCGAGGGTTGACGATGGCTTCATCCACGTCCTCATGGGCGGCGCTATTGCGGCCCTGCTTGTGGCCCTTCGTGGCCGTGCCGTTCTGCACGCGAGCGCGGTGACGAGTGGTTACGACACAATCGTGTTCACCGGGCCGTCCGGGCTGGGGAAGACTACAGCAGCCGCGCTCTGCTGTGCGGCGGGCGCTCGGTTCATAAGCGACGATGTGGTGAGCCTCGAGGACGGGCCGGGCGGGGTCGCCTGCGTCGGGCTCGGCTCCGAGCTCCGGCTACGCGAGCAAGCCATGGGCATCGCTGACCTGTTCCCACCCCCGCCCCTGGAGCGCCGCATGACCGCCGACGGCAGGATGGCGGTAAAACCCCCTAGGCCGGAGCAAGAGCGCAACGTCGTCAGCGCCGTCGTCCTGCCCCGCCCCGTCCGCGGCCCCGAGCATGTCACCGTTCGCCGCCTGCGTCCCAGCGAGTCAGTGGCAGCCCTCCTCAGCAACGCCCGGATCCCAGACATGGTGCCGCCGGACTGGCAGCGGACCCACTTCCAGATGGTCGCCAACCTGGCCGCCGGCGTGCCCGTACTTGAGGCGAGGGTGCCTTGGGGGCCACCTTTCAGCACGGCGGTTGCTGCGGAACTGCTCGCGCTCGTCGCCCGCGCCACGCCCCCGGCGAGCGCGACGGTGAGGGAGGCGTCCCCTTCCTCGGCGCGACGGACCTCCTCCTCGTCGACCCCCATGCGCCGGGCCAGCTCGCCCACGCTGAGACCCGCCGCGACGCGCCGCGCGTGCAGGAGCGCCCCGAGATCCCCGACGACCCCGGCGATCGCGTACGCCCGGGCGTACGCCTCGGCGTCCTCCGGAGGGAACATCCGTCTCACGTCGCGCAACGTCGCCATCACCTGATCCGTTCCCGGTCGCGCTCATGGGGCCTCCCTCGCGCGAGCGCGCTTCGAGCACGCTCCACTTCGTGGCGCTCGTGCCCGCGCTGCTTTCGGAACGTCGTGAGCATCGTCACCGTCCTGTCCTCGCCCCACGCGTAGGTGACGCGTCTCGAGACACCTTCGCACGTGAGCCGGAGCTCGTGCAGGCCGTCGCCGAGCGCCCTG
>DAHWQF010000486.1 GCA_027334785.1 Acidimicrobiaceae bacterium | reverse complement strand
AGGGGCTCACCGACGGTATGTGGCTCGCCCTCTTGGTGCCCCGCGGGGTACGCAAACCGCGCGAAAAACCTACCAACGTGAAGCCGTTGGCCGCACATCCACCAATTTTTGGGCTGAAAACGCGCCGCTTTCTGACAGACGTGGCGTCCGCCGGCGCACGTCTGTGCGTTTTTTGCGCAGCCGCCCTGTGCTGCCGCCCTGTGCTGCCGCGCCGTGCTGAGGGCTTGACTGGGCTCGCTGGGTTCGACTCGCGCTCCGCAGTGGGCCTAGGTGCCGGCCCATGGGCGTACAGAGCGAGGTCTGTGCTAGTCCGTGCTAGTCTGGCCGCGCCCGCTGAAGGGGCAGCGGGGCCGCGCCCGGGTTCCTATAGGTGCCGCAGCCGGCCGGCCCGGCGCGACGACCATGTGCGTCTGCTCGCACCCGCACCAGCGCCGGAGCAGCCTCCTCGCGCTCCCAACTCGCGTCGCGGAGGGCTTTGGCCTCGCTTTCGGCCACGCGCAAAGAGACGGGCCGACCTCGGACAGCGAGCAGCCAAGCAGCGGTCCTAACTCTGGCCGGGACAGAACCAGGTGGCCCAGGCCGGCTGAGGTGTATTTGCCTCAGGGCGAGCGCGGGACCAACCGGCACGGCACCAGGATCTTCTCGTCGATGTAATAGCTGGCGCATATGCGGTGGTAGCCATCGGCTACCCAGAGGGGTTCGCCGTAGACAAGCAGCACGGGTGAGAGCTTCTTCCCGTGCTTGACCTTGTCGAGGTCGTTTCGCACTTCTGGGTCGTCGCTCGGCAGCAGTGGCAGGCCAGACGCCCTGAGCAGGTCCTTGGCTGCGTAACGGCGCAACGGCTGCTCCTTGGCCAGGGCGTCGGCTAGCCGTGCAGCCTGGGCAGCGCCGACAAGCAGCGACAGGAAGGATTGTGCGGCGGGAAAGTCTTGGTCCTCGGGCTCGTCCTTCCAGTGCTCATGCTCGCTCATCATCTCGCCTCGCTAATCTCGGTTGTGCTCATCAAGTGATAGCACGCCCTCTGGCTCACCGACAGTTTGGAGCAGACGCCATGGAGACATTGCCGAACAGCTACGAGCCGGTGCCGCTGCACCTACGGGAGCCGACCGGCCTGCAAACCCCGTGGACTCATAACTTCGAGGACCTGAGCTACGAGTGGCGCCGCCTGTTCTCGGAGATGCTCGGCACGTTCCTCTTGGTCCTCGTGGCGGCGGGAGCGCCTGTGGTGGACGCATGGAGCCACGGGCAGGTCCCCCTGGACGCCCAGGTCGTGGCGCCGGCCCTCATGGTGATGGCTGTCATCTACTTCATGGGTACGGTCAGCGGGGCTCACCTGAACCCTGCTGTCAGTATCTCCTTCGCGCTCAGGGGTCATTTCCCCTGGAAACGGGTTCCCGCGTACATCATCGCTCAATTGGTTGGGAGCCTCCTGGCGGCGAGCTTCCTGCGTGCGATGTTCGGCAATGTGGGCAACTTGGGCTCTACCCTGCCCGGTAACGGCGTCACCTGGTGGCAGGCCAGCCTGATGGAACTGGTCCTTACCGCCGGCCTGGTCAGCGTCATCCTCGGCACCGCCTCAGGGGCTCGCAACATCGGGGCCAACGCCGCTCTTGCTGTAGCGGGCTACATTGCCTTGGCGGGGCTGTGGGCGGCGCCCGTCACGGGGGCATCGATGAACCCTGCACGCTCGCTCGGCCCGGTGATCGTGGGCGGCCACTGGAAAGACTGGTGGGCTTACGTCATAGGCCCTCTTGCCGGTGGGGCGGTAGCCGTCGCGTTCGCCTGGGTCCTCCGTGGGAAGCGGAGCAAAGCTGGCGATAGGGCGGCACGGGGCCTGCTCCCCGGCGCATAGGGCCCCTCCTTTGCTCGACCGGCTCCGGCAGGGTCTGCCCGCCTCGCCAAGCCTAGCCGCAATACCGTTCAGGTAAGACTGGTGTCGCTCGCGGGCCTCGGCAGCTGCGAAGACGGCTGTTCTTCCGGGTCCGGACCGGCGCGTAAACGCACAAAAAGGACCTGTGCGTACGTACCCGAAGTCCGCTTACCCGCCCTATTCTGGTCCTTGACCCGGCACCGATGGACAGTCGAGGCGCCGAGCCCCAGGGAGGCGCCCCAGGGAGGCGAGGTGATGACCGTGGACAGCTACCAGTTCGAGAGGGCCCGGTCTGGTCGCGGTTTCATTGCCGCGCTCGACCAGAGCGTTGGGAGCACACCGAGGGCCCTCGCGCGGTATGGCGTCCCCCCAGCGCCTACTCCCACAACTTGGCCACCATCAGGGCCAGCCGGTACAGCCAGTCTCGGTCACCAGCAGGTGGGCCGGAGCGCGAGGCTCAGGCAACCAGCCTTTGGTCTGCTAACTGGCCCGCTGACGGGGGACCAAGTGCAGGGCGGGTAATTTTTGGACGTTGGTCTCGTCTTCTGCCTGACGGGGGGTGAGCTGGATCCCGACGTGGTAAGTCTGCACCAGCGTCCAGCCGAGCGCCCCGGCGACGACCGTTATGAGCACCCCAGCTGCCGACAGCGCCAAGCCCAGGGTGGTCCCGGCGGGGGGGCCGTTCCAGTTGCCGACATAGCTGACGGCCGCAGCGACGAACAAGCCCAGTGCGGTCACGTTAGCCGCGCCATGGGCCAAGCCCGCCCGCTTCGCCTGAAAAGCCCGCGGGATGCCGAACATCAAGTCGATGAAGCCGGGCAGCGCGGTCAGGGCCCCGTCGGTTCTCGCCGCTGCTCGTTGACGAAGCTAACTATGTCGGCCCGGCTGTGCAGGCCCAGCTTCTGCATGAGGTGGCCGCGATGGGCCTCTACGGTGCGGAGGGCCACCCCCAAGGCCTCGGCCACTTCGGCGTTGGTGTGGCCGAGGGCTAACAGCTCGAGCACTTCTTGTTCGCGCTGGGTGAGGCCCGAGAGCGAGTACTGGTCCTGGCGTCGGGGGATCTCAGCCCAACGGGCGAGGTTGGCACCGAGGTTCGGTTGGACCCTTGAGCCTGGTCAGAGCCACCAGCCCCGCCCGGGGAACCGGGCCCGGAGGGCACTGACTACCGGTGCGCCTGTGGCTTCGGGTAACACCAGTTCGTGGACCACGAGGTCAGGTTCCCAGAGCGCCTCGACCGCTTCTTTGAGGGTGGACGCTTCTCCAC
>DAHWQF010000485.1 GCA_027334785.1 Acidimicrobiaceae bacterium | reverse complement strand
GTTCGACGGTGCGCAAACAGTAGCCGCCAGAAAGACGGGCTTTTATTAGCGGGGCCTTCTTCCAGTCGGTCTCGAGTTTGACCGGTGTGGCCTCAGGAAGGACCGGCCCTAGCCGGGCTTTGGCCTGGGCCAAGGCACGCTCGTAGTTTTCCCGCACAGTAGAGTCGAAGAGCCGGCCGTAGCGCAGGCTCATCCCGGCCGACACGTGGCCCAGCAGCGCCATCAGCGCTTGGAGCGAGCAGCCCGCATTGACCAAGGCGGTCGCAAAAGTGTGGCGCAGTTGGTGCGGGACGACGTCCTCCAAGCCTGCCTCGGCGCCAGCGCGGTGCAGCTCGTCCCGCAAGCTGCACGCCGAAACGCGGTGCCCTTGGTGGGTGAGGAGGAAGTCGACCAGCTGGCCTGTGCGGGGGTGGCGCAGTGCGCGCCCCGACGAACGGTTGACGACGATGCCGTCCATGAGGGCGACCGTCTCGTCGTCTATTGGGACCATCCGCTCGGTCAGGAGCTTGCCGAGCGGGACCTTCAACCACGCGCCCAGGCCGGCAACCTCGTGGACACAGTCGAGCTCCAGGTCGCAGAGCTCCCCTATCCGTAACCCGGTGTCGCGTAGCAGCAAAAGGGCGTCGGCCAAGAGCCGGTTCGGCGACGCCTCCAACGCTGCCACGAGCGCTCGGTCCTCGTCGGGCGGCAAGTAGCGCGGCAATGGCCGAGGGATGCGAGGGCTGTCGTTCGGCAAGACCAAGCGCCGAGGTGGGGCTTCTCGCCAACCCCACTGCGTGATGTCGTCGAGGAACCGGCCCAGGTTCTGGACCCGCTTCCTGACCGTGGTAGCAACGGTCGGGGCGCCGCTCCTGCAGTTGGTGGCCGCCGCGACCTCGTTCAGGTAGGGCTCGATGTGCCGTCGGCGGTCCAAGAGGGCGAGCGACGCGAGGCCAGGGTCGTGTTTTGCCAAGAACCGGGCGAACAGGGCCAGCGATGCCGCGACCTCCTGCCGGGTGGAGGGAGCGAGGGTCCCCTCCAGGCGTTCGAGGTAAGCGATGACGGGCCCCCGGACCTGCGGGGCTACGCCTTCGAGGTGCTGGCCCCAGCTCCAGCGCTTGGGCGTCCTCTTGGGCATCGCCTCGAGCGGGGCCCCGAGGTGGTAGATGACAGCGTGCCCACCGTACAAGGTGTCGCGGAGGCGCTTGTAGGGACGCCGCTCCCGCCGTTCTAGTTCTGCGATCGCCTTGTCGAGCTCGTCGAAGTCCTCGGCCCTCAGCTGGTCGAGCGGTCTGCCGGTCTGGACCAGCAAGCGGGCCGCCACATGCACAGCCAGCACCTTGCACCAGTTCTGGGAATAGCCGAGTGCCTTTGCGCCTTGCTTGAAACGGGCGAGCTCAGGGGCGAGAGGGTTGGCCTCCGCTTCCCGGGCGACAACTTTCAAGTTGCAGGCCACCAGGTAGTCGTAGCCGGGGCGCAGGTGGCCGTGCATCATCAAGAAGTTCAAGAAGGGTTGAAGGTCCGCGCGGTCGTCAGCCAGGCGCTCTTCAAGAGGCAGGGCCCCCCAGGCTTGCGGATCTGGGAAGCGGGCGAGGAAGCGACGGGCGGCCCTGCGCGACGCCATGGCCGTCACCTCCCGAGCAGCAAGCCAGTTGATGTAGGCGGCGTAGAGGTCGGCCCCCGCGACCTCGGGCACCGGGCAACTCGCAACCATCGGCAACTACTTTTGCCCGGCCCGCTGGCGGGCCCGTGCGGCGTCGTACGCGGCCCGCAGGTAGGCGGGGGCCAGGTGGATGTACACGGCGGAGGAGTCGACGTGCTCGTGGCCCATCAGCTCTTGCAAGACGGGCAAGTCGACGCCTGCCTCGGCCATGGCCGTGCCGAAGCTGTGGCGGAGGGCGTGGGGGTGGCCAGCGGGCACCCCGGCGCGCTCGCGGTGGTAGCGGAAGACCCGGCGCAACCCGGCGGGGGTCAATGGCTTCCCGCGGTGAGGCCCCTTCGCCACCACGAACAACGCCGGACAGGCCGTCTCGGGGCGCTCGGCGAGGAGGTAGGACTGGACCAGGCCGCCGACATCGGGGTCCAACGGGACGCTGCGCTCCTTGTCCCCCTTGCCGACCACGTGCAACCAGCCCCGGCCGATGTCTACGTCGCGCACCCGGAGGCCCAGCACCTCTATAGACCGCAGGCCCGAGAACAGCATCAGGCCGGCAATGGCTCGGTCTCGCTCGCTACGAAAGCTTGCCAGGAGCGCACGGGCCTCGGACTGGTCGAGGCTCCGCGGCAGGCGCCGAGGCTCACGGACACGCAACCGTGAACGTGGCTTCGGCCGGGCCAGGTGGCCGAGCAGCCCGGCCCGCTCCGCCCGTGTGGTGCGGCGAGCGCCCGCTTGCCTCGGGACAGGGTTGCGGGCAGCGGGGTCGCGCATGCAACGGAACCCGAAAAGCCCAGAGACCGCCGCCATCCGCCTGTTTATCGTCCTCGGCGCGAAGCCGACAGCTCGTCCCGTGCGTATCGAGACCACGTTGTCGTGCTGGCCGTCGAGGCGCGCCGTCCTGCTGGCCGCCAGGTAGCGAAGCAACGCGTCAGTGTCGACCCCGTCGAGCTCGAGGCCCTCGTAGACCAGCCAACGGCCGAAGTGCAAGAAGTCGAACGCGTAAGCGCGCACAGTCGCTGGCGAGTAATGCCTGTCCTCCAAGTACGCCAAGTAGTCGTTGGCGAGACCGAGGTAGCTCGCCGGCGCCTCACCAAGCACCCTCCAGCCCTCCTCGCATCCCACCCGGAGAACGCCTGTCACGGGACATCAGTAACGCGCTACGGCCCAGCGGATGTCAAGAGGAAAACCTGTGGATTTAAAATAGGATTCTGACCAGGGCCGACAGTCAGTTATCCACAAATCCACAGCCGGGGCGCCGCGCGACTACTACAACTGTTAATATTGGCCGGTTAACCGGGGCCTGTAGGGCCGGGAGTGCACGAGGCGGACGCCGAGCACTGCGCAGGCCCGGGTGAGCTGGTGGTTGGCATAGGGTGCCCCGTTGTCAACATGCAGTATCTCTGGCAGCCCACGGCGGGCGATCGCCGAGCGCAGCACGTCCTGGCCTGCCCTCGTGTTCTCCTCGGCCATCCAGTGCCCGTACACGAGCAGCCGGGAGTAG
>DAHWQF010000484.1 GCA_027334785.1 Acidimicrobiaceae bacterium | reverse complement strand
GCCTTCTACGAGTCGCTCGAGCTGCCCGACCTGGGACCGCCGGAGGTCGTCGACCATCGCGCGCCCGGTCCTTCCGGCGGTGCGCTGCTCGTGCTTCGCTACGAGTACACGGGGAGCCTCGACCCGCTCGCCCGCCGCCTGCTCGGAGGCCACCGCCTGCTGTGGACCCAGGAGCTCCGCCTGGACTCCGCGACGTCAGGGGTGCTGTCGTTCCGGGCGGAGGCGAGCCCCCGCCTGCTCCACGGGCGTGCCGACCTCACGCTCGGGCCCGACGGTCCGGGGACGGTCCGGCGGATGGAGGGCGAGATCGTGGTCGCGGTGCCGGGCCTGGGCCGGATGGCGGAGCGCCGGGTCGTCGCGGGGGTGCTGCGCCGGCTCGACGTCGAGGCGGCCGCCCTCGCCCGCCGGCTCGGTCCCAGCTGATCTCCGTCCCGTCATACGGCTGACCGCCCGTCGTACGGCTGGCCCGGCCTGCCACCCGCTCCTGTTCGCAGCGCGCTCGGTCGGCTCTCCGGCGGGACCGACGGCTACCGACGGCTACCGGCGGCGATGCGATGCCCGCAGCCTGGATCCGACCGCCCTCCGGGCAGGAGCGACGAGATCCGGCGCGCCCGCGAGCGTCCCGGCGGGGCGTTTCGTTGCTTTCTGGGGCGTCTCGTATTACAGTTCCGCGAACACCGCTTGTCGGGGTGGCATGTTGGGCACCACAACGAATCGTCGCCGCGATCGAGTGGACGGCGACCGAGGGAAGGAGCTGGGGGGCATGGGCCAACGCTTCAGGATCCTCCGACGGGTTGTCTGCGGCCTGGCGGCCGTCGGCATGGGCGCGATGGGGGCGACGGTGATCGCCGCACCCGCGAGCGGCGCGGCGACAAAGACAATCGTCACGTACGCGTACCACCCCGGCGCCACGCCCAACTACATCTTCCCGATGGTGACATTCGCCAAGTGCTCCACGGTGAACCTCGGCGAGTTCGCCAACATGCTGTACCGCAACGTCTACGACTTCGGCAAGGGCGGAGGCACAGACACCACGGTCGGGCTGAACAAGAAGCTGTCGATCGGCGATCCGCCTGTGTACTCCAACGGCTCCAAGACGGTCACCATCACGCTCAAGACATACAAGTGGTCGAACGGCGAGAAGGTCGACTCGACAGACGTGCTGTTCTACTTCAACATGCTGCGCGTCGCGAAGACACACTACTGCTACTGGTTCAACTTCACAGGCCTTGCGATGCCGACAGTCATCAAGAGCGTGAAGACGACAGGGCCCGACAAGGTCGTGATCACGCTGAACAAGAAGGTCAGCCAGCACTGGTTCACCTACAACGAGCTCTCGCAGATCACCCCGATGCCCATGGCGTGGGACGTCACCTCGCTCACCGGCGCTCCGAGCTCGGGTGGCTGCGCCAAGGCGCCGTACGGCACCGCGGACGCCAAGTGCAAGGCGGTGTACGACTTCCTCTCGCTGCAGGCAGGGTTCAACCCGACAAAGCCCACAGCGAAGATCACAGCCATGTCCACGTACGCCACCAGTCCCATCTGGAGCGTCGTCGACGGTCCGTTCAAGCTGAAGTCGTTCGGGCCGACACTGCCAGCCGTGATGGTCCCCAACCCCAGCTACTCCGGCCCCAACAAGCCGACGATCAAGGAGTTCGTGGGGAAGCCCTTCAGCAGCACAACAGCGGAGTTCAACGCCCTCGTCGCCGGCACAGTGCAGGTCGGCTACCTACCGATCGCCGACATCACGAGCAACGCGGTTGCCGCGAAGACACCGGAGACAGAGCCCAAGTCCGGGAAGAACAACTTGCGCCTCGCCAGCAGCTACACCCTGACAAAGGCGTGGTACGAGCAGATCACCTACTTCCCGCTCAATTTCAAGTCGACGGCCGACACACGACAGGCGGGGCCGATCTTCAAGCAGACGTACTTCCGCCAGGCGCTCCAGCTGGGTGTCGACCAGCCGGCGTACGTTCGCAGCCTCCAGAAGGGCTACGCGGTCCCCGACTACGGTCCGGTGCCGCCGACCCCGAAGAACCCGTACATCACCAAGCACGAGAAGACCAACCCGTACGCGTTCAACCCGGCGAAGGGAAGGGCGCTGCTGAAGGCCCACGGATGGAAGGTGGTCCCCGGCGGCACCGACACCTGCCAGCGGCCGGGCAAGGGGCCCAAGGACTGCGGCGCTGGCATCAAGAAGGGTGCCAAGCTCTCCTTCACATATCTCGTGGCGACCACACCGCCGATCCCCAACCAGGCTGCGGCCGAGAAGACAACCTGGTCGTCGGAGGGGATCAACGTCAGGATCCACAAGGCCACCTTCAACACAGTCATCAGCGTGGCCGTGCCGTGCCCCAAGGGATGCTCGTGGCAGCTCGCCAACTGGGGCGGCGGCTGGGTGTTCTCGCCGGACTACTACCCGACCGGTGAGGAGCTCTTCTCGCCAGGTGCCGGTGCGAACTCCGGCATGTGGACAACACCCAAGTCCAACGCGCTCGTCAAGGCCACCGACCTCAAGACAGGGACGCTGCCCCAGTACGAGAACTACCTGACCAAGGTGGTCCCCGTCATCTGGCAACCGGTCGCCGGCGGCACACTCCTCGAGATCCACAAGGGCCTCCAGGGCGTGTCCGAGAACGCCTTCAGTTACATCACAGCTGCCACATGGCACTGGAAGAAGTAGGCGAGCGATAGGTCGGGAGCGTTTCCGGCCCCTCGATCGGTCCCGTCGGCCCGGGGCGTGCCGCCGCTGCAGCAGCGGGGTACGCTTCCGGGCCGTCGGCCTGCCCGGGGCGAGGGAGGAGGAAGGGAAGAGGCAACCCCCGTTCCCCGTTCCCCGAGCCCCCTGAAGCTTCCCTGAATGCAAGAGTAGGAAGGCGTGAGCGGCTATCTGGCACGGCGGTTCATCCAGGCGGTCATCGTCGTCATCGGCGTCGTCCTGATCGTCTTCCTCATCTCCCGGCTGATCCCAGGCGGAGAGGCGCGCGCGGTGCTCGGCACCAGGGCGACGCAGGCGCAGATCAACCACTTCAACAAGGTGAACGGTTTCACACAGCCGGTGTGGGTCCAGTTCTGGCACTACCTCTACGGGCTGTTGTACCTCCGCCTCGGCTACTCCTACCGGCTGACCGAGCCGGTCTGGTCGGCGCTCTCGCA
>DAHWQF010000483.1 GCA_027334785.1 Acidimicrobiaceae bacterium | reverse complement strand
TGACAATGCTCGGCTCGCGCCAGCGTCGGCTTCTGGTGCGCCGCGTGTACGGGCATCCCCTCCAGCTGCGCCGCGGTTTTGCCCGGGCATGGCCAGGGCAGGGACCTCCTCCTCCTCCGCCCATGGCAAGGATCGTGAAAAGCGGGAAGGCCGCCGGTACCAGGCTTCGCCTCTACCTGTCGCTTCTATATCTGGGGCGTGGACAGGAACACGATCTCGTGTTGCCAGCCAGATCGTGGGCGTTGATCGTCGGACTACCCCACCCAGACGGAAGCGGTGCCCGCGCCATTCGCAGTGCGCTCGCGTGGCTGGAGAGGGAAGCACTAGTGACTCTGACGCCGAACAACGGTGCCCCCACCGTCGTGCGGCTGCGAGAAGAGACGGGGTCAGGTGCTGAGTACACCGTACCGGGCCAGGCGGCAAGGGTTGCCAAAGAAGCGGATCAGCGCATCGATCCGCGTCACCTGTACCTGAAGGTACCAGCGGCATTCTGGGAGCACGGGTGGATAGCCTATTTATCCGTGCCGGCCCTGGCAGTATTCTTAGCGTTACTAACGGAGGCTCCGGCCGAAATTGATCAGACAAAGCCAGTCGCCTTGCCCGAGTCTAAGGCTACGACTTATTACCAAATATCCGCCGACACTTTGCGTCGGGGAGTAAGTAAATTAGAAGAGGCTGGAGTGATACGAACTGTTGGTCAAACAGTGGGCGCAAGCCTCAATTTCAGACGTCGCCACAACCTGTATGTCGTAAGTTTAGGCCGGCTGCAGACCGCTCCTCCCGGGGTAGTTGAAGACTTCGATGGGGATGACCTGTCGGACCTCGAAGGAATCAGTTCACATGAAACAGGACAGAGCTAGCAGCGTCGACAGGTGTACACTGCGCCGGAGCAGCTCCGAGCCGCAAGACCACGACAACCCGTCCTGGCGGTGGCTTTTGCCGGTTGCGCTCGGCATAGCCCCAGTCGCAAGAAGTCAAATCCTAAACATGCGGCCTGGGAGCACTCCCCAAAGCAATGGTGTCCTACGCTGAACGGTACACGCTCTTGCTCGGGGGGCTTGTCTGCGCCAGCCGCAACTTTCCACGCGGCAGTACCGGCAACCGGGGCTGGTGCACGTCGCCCCGTCGAGCGCTTGCTGGCCGTCCTTCCGTGATTAAGCGTGAAGCCAATGTACATTCGTCGCCTGATATGCGAGGAATCTAAGGGTCGCCTACGCCAAGAGCAGGCTCTGCCCTTCGTGTTGCGGGCGCATTAGTAGTTGAGCTGGTCTTTCAATGCAGCTGCCTCTGACTTGCGCCGGCCGGTCCGTGCCATCTTGGCGTCGTCGCTTAACGCCCTCCGATCAACCTTCTCATTAGCTGCGTCGGCCAGTTTGTCGAAATGAGCTAGTTCCCCTGGCAGGTTCTTGAGGTACACCCGTGCCCGCAGATGTGCTCGCTCGACTTCCGGCTGAAGGCGTTTCGCCACCGTCGTGTCGTCCTTCTGCGCCAAGTCCCTAAATGATTCGATCCATTGGGCGTCTGGCTCGGGATAGACTATTGCCTTCACCGTGGCTTCCGCCCGGTTGGTCGAACCGCGTTCCAGCGCAAACGGCCCAATGACCACCGGCTTGGTTAGATCATCCTTGGCGGCTTCTCCCCTGTCTGAGTCCACGTCATGCGAGCCTAGACGGGCGAAACCTCTGGACACCCCTTGCGACGACGGTAAGCAAAGCCCGGGCTGTGCGAGAGGGCGCCCGAGCGCATAACGCTCGGCCGAGATCCCGCAACCGGCTCGGCGCGACTACACCCATAACGGCACTTCACGCGCTCCCTTATCGTGCATTGACCACGCTCCCCCACGTACCTCTTGATGCCCCTTATGCAACGGCGCGTCGCTGTCGACTGGATGGCGTGGCGATCGGCCCAGCGCTAGCTCGGTGGCGAGGTCGCCGGGCCGAGAAGAGGCGACGACGACATGGAAGCTCACCACACCTTGGTCGTCCAATCTGACATGGAAGGACTCCTCACCGCGCTCGGGGCGGCCGAGCAGGGTCCCGTATGCGAACCCGAACGACCCCGGCACGACAGGACCAAGCGGGCCGGGCTGATGTCGGGGGTGGCCAGGACGACAGCGCCGTGTCGACTGGCGCACCGGGCGGGTAGATGCCACGGGCCCAGACGGCCGTCAGCCTGCAAGGTGGCCAGGGCCTTCTTGGCCCAGGCCCATGACGGCGTTCCAGTACCCACGTCGGCCGAGCGCCGCTGGTCGTGGTAGCCCTCCGGTAGTGCCTTTTGGCCGATTTGGCCGACCTCGGCTAGGTGACCTCCGCGTCGCCCACGCACTCCAGCAGCCAGTCCAGGCGGGCTCGTGCCCTGCCAAGGTCAGGGTCCTCCGACGTACCCGCGCCGGCTGTGAGGTCGGCCAACTTAGGGTCTCCGCGCGGGGAGCAGGAGACAGGAGGATCACCGGCCGGCCTCTTCTCGCGTCAGCCGGCGCGAAAGGTACCCAGGTGACGTTGCGGTGATCGGTCGCCCATACCTCCGTGCCCGCGAAGGCCAATTTTGGCCGGTTTTTTTACTGGTCGCGAGGGCTGGTGCCGGTGTCAAGATCCCAAGATCCCAAGATCCCAAGAAAAAAAATACTCAAGCGGTACGACAGGCTGGGATCTTGGGATCTTGGGATCTTGTCCGACGGGGTGCCTCGCCCGTGTTCACCGGCAGCGACCCCCTGGCGCGCTCAGACTGAGCCTGTCCATAGCGGCCAGTAGGGTCGCTCTATGAACGCCCCGGAGGAAGCGGCCCGCCTCCTGACAGGTGTCGGTTCCCGCCTGGCCCACTCCGAGGCCGTAGCTCGCCAGGCCGCCGGCGCCAACCAGCTGGCCGGGAGCGCTTGGTGCAGCGCCGTGCTCGATGCCGCCTGGCTGCACGACATCGGCTACGCCCCCGAGCTCGTGCTCAGCGGCTTCCACCCCCTGGACGGCGCCCGCTGGCTGCGGGACCAGGGCTGGCCCGCTGAGGTCTGCTCGCTCGTGGCCTGGCACACCCATGCTGAAATGGAAGCCCGACTGCGGGGGCTCGACGGTGAGCTGGAATCCGAGTTCGCTATGCCCCCACGGAAGGCCCGGGCGGTGCTCACCTGGGCCGACCTAACCTCGTCGCCCATGGGCAAGGCTTGCACA
>DAHWQF010000482.1 GCA_027334785.1 Acidimicrobiaceae bacterium | reverse complement strand
GTGCAGCTGTGGACCTGCTGGTCCAGCATGGCGGGGCCGCCGTCCTCGGGGAGACGCCAGAGATATACGGGGCCGAGCACCTGCTCACGAGGAGGGCGGAATCCCCCGAGGTGGCGGAACGCCTCCTCGAGCGGATCCGCTGGTGGGAGGGTTACGTGAGCCGTTGTGGCGCCAGCTTGGACAACAACCCCTCACCGGGCAACAAAGAAGGCGGGCTGACCACCATCCTCGAAAAATCGCTCGGCGCGGTGGCCAAGGGGGGGAGCACCAACTTGAAAGCCGTTTACGAGTACGCCGAACCCGTGACCTCCAAGGGCTTCGCCTTCATGGACACGCCCGGCTACGACCCGGTCTCGGTCACGGGGATGGTCGCCGGCGGGGCCAACGTCGTGTGCTTCACGACGGGCCGGGGGTCGGTGTTCGGGTCCAAGCCGGCGCCGTGCATAAAGCTCGCCACCAACTCCGAGACCTACGGGCGCATGGTCGACGACATGGACGTCAATTGCGGTGTCATCCTCGACGGCACCAAAACCGTCCAGGAAGTCGGCCAGGAGATCTTCGGCCTGGTGCTGGCGGTGGCCTCGGGCCAGAAGACCAAGAGCGAGGAGCTCGGCTTTGGCGACGACGAGTTCACCCCCTGGCAGCTCGGGGCCGTCCTGTAAAGGGCTGTGGGGTGGTTTAGGTGGCGTGGTTGGCGGTTGCACCTGTCAGTTCAGCTGCCCTGAAGAGGGGGAGCAGCTCGAGGCCGGCTTCTTCGAGCCGGCCGGCGGCGGGCGAGGGGGCTGCCACCGGGGGCCGGCGGTCGATGGCACAGAGGACCTTGGTGACGACCGCGCCTCGGCGGCGCAGGTCCTCCACGGACTTCACGACCTGGCCCCCGGTCGTGACGACGTCTTCGACCACCAGGAGGTGTGTGCCGGCAACGTCGGGGCCCTCGGCCAGCTTGGCGGTGCCATAGGTCTTGGCCTCCTTGCGGACAAGCACCTGGGGCAGTCCCGTCACGAGCGACAGCGCTGTCGAGAGCGGCACACCGCCGAGCTCCAGGCCGGCCAGCATGTCGGTCCCGACAGGCACGAGGGGTGCGGCCAGCTCGGCGACGGCACGGAGCAGCTTGGGGTCCGACTCGAACAAGTACTTGTCGAAGTAGAAGTCGGTCACCTGCCCGGAGCGCAGTACGAAGTGGCCGGTCAGGTAGCAGGCCTCCTGGAGGCGCCGGGCTAGTTCTTTTCTTTCCACCACGCCATCATGCCTGGGGCTGGCGTCGTGCGTGTAGCTACTCACTGTGGCGGTCCGCCAGCGCCGCCCGCGCTTTCGGCGCGTACACTGCCAGCGAGGCCCAAGCCAGCGTCAGCCCCGCCACGGCAGCGACCCAAGCCAGAACCGTGGCTACGTGGTGCCATCCGACAGTCGAGCTGCCGGCCAGGAACAGGGGGAACGCGCACATGAGCCCGAAGGTCCCAGCCTTTCCGAGAGGGACCACGTCGATGCGCCGGGCGTGGGCGAGAGCGAGGGCCACGGCCGATGTCGCGACGACACCCTCGCGAGCGATCGTGGCGACGGCAACGCCCACGGGGACCGCACCGACGGCCAGCGTCCCGATCACGGCCGTCGCGAGGAGGACTCGGTCGGCGACGGTGTCGAGCACTTTGCCCAGGTTTGTCACCTGGCCGAGCCGGCGGGCGAGCTGGCCGTCTAGTCCGTCCGTGCTGCCGAGGGCCGCGAGCAGGACCGCGGCCGCGAACCAGCCGCGCCGGTGGGGCTCGGCGAGGAGCCAGACGAAGACAGGGATGACGACGAGGCGCACGGTCGTAACTGCGTTGGGGAGCGAGAGGATCCGGTCTTCGCCCTGCCTCTTACCGCGCCCTGGGCCCCGACCCCAGGCTCCTCCCCGAGGTGGCGTCGCCAACCCCACCCGGGACCGTAGGCGCCGGCGCCCCCGGCCGCCCTGGCGCGGGGCTTGTTTTTTTTCGCGCCCGCTCCCTGCCTGAGCTGGCGTCCGGTCCACGAGCTTGAACCTAGTGCCCGGGAGGGTGCGCAATAGAAGGCGGGCAAGACCTTGGTGTTGTCTGGCATGACGAGCCGGCGCTGGGCCATGATGTTGGGCCGGATGCCCCGTCGCCCAGCACCAGTCGTACCGCCTCGCACTTCTCGTTCGGCGCGCCACGGCCGCCCGAGCCCCGCCCAACTGCGCCTCAGGTGGGGCGCGCTGGCGGTGGTCCTCGTAGTGGCGCTGGGGGCCATCTACTGCGGCGTTCAGCTGGCCCGGAGCGTGCCGCCGATCGCCGTGTCCGAGGTCCTGCCGGCCCGCCTCGTGGCGTCGGGCGACCCGCCGGCGCTACCCCTGCCGTCGCAGGGCGCCGCCCAGGTAGAGGTGGCCGGGCTCGGCGAGCTAGGTGGAGTGCGCGCGACCGAACCGCTCCCGCTCGCCAGTGTTACCAAGCTCATGACGGCGCTCGTCGTCCTGCATGACCACCCACTTTCGCCCGGTCAGCAAGGGCCCGTGATAACGATCACGGCCGCCGACGCCGCCGCCTACTCCGCTGAGCTAGCGCAGAACGACTCGGTAGCCAAGGTGGCGGCGGGCGAAGCGTTGACCGAGCTCCAGGCCCTGGAGGCGCTACTGGTCCCCTCGGCCGACAACGTGGCCGACATCCTGGCCAGCTGGGACGCGGGCAGCGTGACCGCCTTTGTCAGCCGCATGAACGCCCGAGCAGAGAAGCTCGGCCTCCACCAGACCCACTACGCCGACCCCGCCGGCCTCGACCCCGAGAGCGCCGGTAGCGCCGCCGACATGGTGCGCCTCGCCAGCTACGTGATGGCCGAGCCGGTGCTCCGCCAGATCGTGGCCATGCCCCAGGTCACCTTGCCGGTGGCGGGGACCGTGTACAACTACGACTACGACCTCGGCCGCGACGGGATCATCGGCATCAAGACCGGTTCGACGCCGCAGGCGGGGGGCAACTTCGTGTTCGCCGCTAGCAAGGACGTGGCCGGCAAGAGCTTCACGGTGATCGGCGCCGTTTTGAACCAGGGTGGCCAGCAACCTCTCCAGTCCGCCCTCGACCTGGCCAAACGGTTGAGCGTGGCCGCTTTCTCCGACATCAGAACGGTCACGCTGCTACCCGAGGGCACCAAGGTCCTGTCGCTCGGAGCGCCTTGGGGCCAGCGGGCGATGGCTGTCACCAC
>DAHWQF010000481.1 GCA_027334785.1 Acidimicrobiaceae bacterium | reverse complement strand
GGCCTTCCAGGAACCGCATCAGGGGGTCCGGGGGCCGGTAACGGCCGGGCTTGGTGTTGGGTGGCCTGGTGCGGGCCAGGGCTTGTTCTTTGAGGGCCATGTCCGCGTGAAGGTACAAGTCCGAAGTAGTGTGGCTGCTTTCGTGCCCAAGCCAGAGGGCGATGACAGCGGTATCGACACCGCTCATTTTGAGGTTCATGGCGCACGTGTGTCGTAAAGCGTGAGGCGATATATGCTTGGTAGCCAGGGACGGGCAGTTCTTGGCCGCGGCCTTGGCATGTTTGGCGACGAGCCACTGCACGGCGTCGGGGCTGAGCGGTCCTCCCCGGGTCGTCGGGAACAGTGGGTCGGCCGACGTGCCACCTCGTTCTTTGAGCCATTGGCGCAGGACTGAGACGGTGTGCGCGGTGATGGGTGTCGCCCGGTCCTTCCTCCCCTTGCCATGGCAGGTGACATGAGGCCCAGGCCGGCTGAGGTGGAGGTCGCCGATGGTGAGGTGGGTGATTTCGCTCACCCGCATCCCGGTTTGGACAGCCAGCGCGAGCAGCGCGTGGTCGCGTCTCCCGGTCCAGGTGGCCCGGTCGGGAGCGGCCAAGAGCGCGTCGACCTCGTCGGGGGTGAGGTAGTGGACCTCCTTGCGGGGGTACTTCTTGGTCGGGATGGCGAGGACCCGTTGTATCAGGCCGGCGTGCTCGGGGTGCTGGAGGGCCGCGTAGGCGAAAAAGGGGGGGCTCATGGCCGCCAAGCGGGTGTTGCGGGTGCGGGCGCTGTTGCCCCGCCCCTGCTCGAGGTGGGCCAGGAAAGCACCGACCAGTTTGGCGTCGATGTCGGAGATACCGAGCCGGCAGGGGGCTTTCCCGGTGCGGGCCTGGGCGAAGCCGAGCAGCATCCGGAACGTGTCGCGGTAGGCGGCGATGGTGCGGGGGCTGGCCTGGCGTTGGCTCATCAGGCGTTCGGCGAACCAGGCTTGGACGGTCGGGGCGAGGTCGCTCATCGCCGCCCCCGTTCGAACTGTTCGAGCCGCTGGGCGGCTAGGGCCAGCAGCTCAGCGCCGGCGTGGAAATAGTGGTACGTGTACGCGGGGTCGGAATGGCCTACATAGGCAGACAGCAAGGGCAGTTTCCCTTGCGGGTCGGCCCCTTGGCGATGGAAGTCGGCCAAACTGGCCATTATGAAGTGGTGGCGCAGGTCGTGGATGCGGGGGTGACCGGCACCGGGCTGGTCCTCCAGCCCGACCTTGCCGACCAGTTCCCGGAACACCTGGTTGACGACTACATATAGCAGCCTAGTCCCGCGGGTCGAGACGAAGAAACTGGGTGCCTTCGGCCTCGGGCAGGCCTTGTCCCGGAGACGGCTGTAGCGCCCGAGGGCATCCACGGCGGTGTGGTGGAGCGGGAAGCGCCGGTGCTTTCGGGACTTGGCATCGTTGATATCGACCACGCCGCGAGCAATGTCGACATCGGCCCGGTCGAGTTTGATCGCTTCCCCCACCCTGGCGCCGCTGCAGATGAGCAGCCCGAAGAACGCCTCGTAGGTAGCTCCTCGGAGCGCGGGGGTGAGGCGGCCGGCCTCGCCCACGAGGCGTTCCAGGTCCTGCGGGGAGAACTGGTAGGCGCTCCGCCGGCACGGCCCCGAGATGACCAGGTTCGCCGGGGGCACCTCCACGGCAGGGTCGAAGCCTTGGAGGTGACGGGCGAAGCCGCGCACCACCCCGAGCCGGCTCGCCCAATAGTGCGGGGTCACGCCTTCCGGCCCTGTCGCCCACGACAGGGCGGCTTTGGCGGTGATGGTCGGCGCGTCGCAGCGGCACAGGTAGCCGACGAAGTCTTCGAGGAGGCGGTCGTAGCCCGAGAGCTTGAAGCCGAGGGCGCGTCGGATAGGCAGGTACTCCCTGGCGGCTTGGTGCAGGTCGGTCATGGCCGTGCTCCCGGCCAGGCCTGGCGATCGTGGCCAGGGCGTCGAGGTCGTCCTTGGCGTAGAGTGCCGAGGTGGCCAATAAGCGGTGGCGGAGCACCTGGCCGACCTCGAACAATGGGGCGCCTGCTCGTCGCATTGCCGTGGCGGCGCTGTGACGCAGCCGGTGGGCCCCCACCTGGGCGACCCCCGCCCTCCGGCACGCAGCACCGACTATGAGGGTGACGGCACCGGGCGTGAGCGGTCCGTAGGGGGCCTGCACCTGTAAGAACAGGTTGCGGTGGCCGTTCCTGGGACGCCCGTGCCGGCAGTAATCGGCTATCGCCTCGCCCACGTCGGAAGGGAGCGGGAGCCGGTCGCGCCGCCCGCCCTTGCCGGGGACGACGACCTCCCCAGCCCGCCAGTCGACGTCGTCGAGGCTGAGCGAGGCCACCTCTCCGCGCCTGAGGCCGAGGCGGGCCAGTAGTTTCAAGATCGCGTAGTCACGCCGGCCCGCGCCGCTCTGCCGGTCGCAGCTGGCCAAAAGACGGCTCACCTGCTCGGCTTCCAGCGCTCGGGACCTTCCGCTGTCACGCCAGGGGATGGCCCGTGGCACCGGTTCGACGAGGCAGGCAGGTGTGTAGCCCTCCAGGAACAAGAAGCGCATCAGCACCCGCAGGGCGGTCACCGCGTTCTTGGTCGCCCCGATGCTGAGCTTGCAGCAATCGACGAGGACGAACCTGGTAACCTGCTCGGCCTCCAGCCGGTCCAAGCCACAACCGTCTGCCGTCGGGTCCGGTGCGTACCCGGCGAGGAACCACTGCGCATAGTGGCGGTACCCCTCTATGGTCCCCGGCACCAAGGCTCGCTCGCTCGCCAGGTACTCGACGAACTCGCCCAACAGCCGTCCCAAAGGACCGGCCGGAGCGGGTGCAGTCGGCGCTGGGACCAGGCCCAATTGCCGCAGGTGGCCCAAGAGGGCTTCCATGGCGCGAGGCGTAACCCAGCGCTTGTGGCCGTTCGAGCGCCGCTCGCACAAGAACTCCTCGGCCCGCGCCGCGCTCAGCTCGGCCAGCCCCAACCCCCGACGACCGAGCCAGCGGCTCAGATCTGCCATCAAGTACAAGTGCTCCGCCGCCGTGAACGGCGAGTACCCCAGTCTGGAAAGCTCCAGTTCGAACCCCCGGGCGCACGGCGCCAGTACTCCTGTCACCCGCGGATGGTCCGGTCTTCTCGGCATTGCTTCCTCCTTTCGCTCGGGGCACCATGCCCCGAGCAAGGAAGCCTGCCCGGTCGCG
>DAHWQF010000480.1 GCA_027334785.1 Acidimicrobiaceae bacterium | reverse complement strand
GCAGCTTGTCGGGGTTCACGATGCTACGGACGGTCTGGACCACGCCATCGAGCACTTCCAGTGAGAGGACGCTGACTATTTTTCCTTGCACGTCATGAGTGACGACCCCGGGCACACCGTTGACGAGGACCGTATTGGGGGTGACACCGAGCCGCCGAGTCCGTTCGAACACCTCGAGGATGAAGGTGGCGACCTTGTCCCGCCCGAAGAGGGGTTCGGGGAGACTGGTCGCCCTTCCGCCCCCGTCCCCGTACAAGGCAACGTCTGCGGCCAAAAGGTCGACGAGCTGGCCGAGGTCGCCGTCGCGGGCGGCGGCAAGGAAGGACTGCACAAGGGCCTCGCTCTGCTCGCGCGACGCCTCGTAACGGGCTTGCTGGCTACCGATGCGCTGGCGGGCCCGTGCAAAGATCTGCCGGCAGTTGGCCTCGCTCTTGTCCACGATCTGGGCGATGTCCTCGTAGGGGTACTCGAACACCTCCCGGAGCAAGAACACGGCTCGCTCGACCGGCGACAGGCTCTCGAGCAGCAAGAGGAAAGCCATGGAAAGCGAGTCGGAGATCTCAGTCATTTCTTCGGGGCTCTCGTGCAGTTTGGCGACCACGGGCTCTGGCAACCAGGTGCCGACATAGGACTCCCGGCGGGCGCGCGCCGAACGCAGGTGGTTGATGGCGAGCCGGGTGGTGATCGCGCTCAGGTAGGCCTTGGGCGACTCGACCACGACGCCACTCTGGCGGGCGCGCCCCAGCCGGAAGAACGCTTCTTGGACAAGGTCCTCGGCCTCGGCCACGCTCCCGGTCATCCGGTAGGCGATCGAGAACATGAGCCCTCGGAGACCAGCTTCGTCGTCCAGCTGAGGCGCGTCCATGGTTCAGGCCCCTCCTTGGGGGTGGGAAGCACGGTGCGCTTGGACGCTGGGCGTGGGGCGGCCGCCGAGGGCGCCGAACGCTTTTACGACTGAAGCTCGCATGTTCGGTGGTTCCTTTTTCTTGTCTTGCATTGGGCCTTGTCTTCCATTGGCCCTTGTCTTGCACTTGGTTTGCTCGCAACTGGTGTTCGGTGGCTTCAGCCTGGTTGCTCCCTGAAGAGAGGCTATGGGGCCTTTTCCAGGCTTACCGTAGAGACGTCCCATCGGTCCAATTGACGGCAGAGGCCGAGCCACTGGTCGAAGTGAGCGGCACGCACCGGCGCGGGGAGGGAGCCGCCTCCGTGGAAGATCGAGAGCCCTCGCCGGCGAGGACCGGCGCCTTCTTCGGACGGGCGGGGAAGAAGAGCGCTGCGAGCGCCCCGGTCACGAGCACCCCGACACAAACGCCCAGGGCGTGGTCGTAACCGCTCGTCAAGGCCGAGGCCACGGCAAAGCGGGCGGCCGAGCCGGGGTGGACCGCTGCGGCGACGGCTGCAGTCGCGGCCAGCCCGATGGCGCCGCCCATCTGGCGAGTGGTGTTGAGAAGCCCTGATGCTAGCCCGGCCTGCTGCGGCGGGACCCCGGCGGTAGCACCCAAGGTAATCGGGACGAAAGACAGGCCCATCCCGGTGCCCGTCAATAGCTCGGGCCAAAAGAGGCTCGACCAGAAGCCGTCACCTGGCGCCAGGCCTGCCAACCACGCCAGGCCGCCTGCCGCCAACAGCAGTCCTGTCACCAGTTGGCGGCGCACCCCGAGGCGAGCCACGAAGCGGGCCGAAAATAGGGCGGCGCAGAGGCTGGCCAGGGCGAGAGGCAGGAAGGACAACCCGGCCCGTAACGGGCTGTAGCCGTTTACCTGCTGCAGGTACAGCGACAAGAAGAAGAACGAACTGAAGAGCGCGGCCCCCACCGTGAGCGCTACCACATTGGCCGTGGTGAGCGACCGGCGCCGGAGCACCCCGAGGGGCACGAGCGGGTTCGAGGCCAGCCGGGCTTCGATGAGCACGAACACGGCTAGCAAGAGCAGGCCGATCGCCAAGGTGGACAGGGTCCGTGCGGAACCCCACGGGTGGCTGTCTGTGCCCACGACGCCATAGACGAGCACGGTCATGGCTGCGGTAAGCGACACCGCACCGGGCACGTCGAGGCGAGGGGCGGCGCCATCGGCTCTGGACTCAGACAGGGACCAGGCCGCCCCGGCCAGCAGGGCAACACCAATAGGGACGTTGACGAAAAGGACCCACCGCCAGCTGAGGAGGTCGGTGAGCAGCCCGCCGGCAAGTACACCGACGGCCCCACCACTGGCCGCAGTGGCCGACCACGCACCGAGCGCCCGGCGCCGCTCGGCCGAACCAGGGAAAGTCGTGGTGAGCAGGCTCAAGGTGGCCGGCGCCAGGACAGCTCCGGCGGCGCCTTGTAGGGCTCGAGCAGCGATGAGCCAGGCCCCGCTCTGCGCCAGCCCGCCGAGCAGGCTGAAGGTGGTGAACATCCCGAGCCCGAAGAGGAACACCCGCCGGCGCCCGAAGAGGTCGGCGGCCCGACCACCCAGCATGAGCAGACCGGCGAAGCTGAGGGTGTAGGCGTTCACGACCCATTGCAGCCCGCCCGTCGACAGTTGCAGGCCCATCTTCATCCGCGGCAGCGCCACGTTGACGATCGAGAGGTTCAAGACCACCATGAACTGGGCGAGGCAGCACACGGCTAGGGGTGCCCAAGCAGGCACCGCCCGTATTGCACCCCGAGCCTGAGCGCGGGCAAAGGGCACGGGGGTCGGAGCCGAGCCATGGACAAGTTGCTGCGTGCGAGAGCCATGCCCGCTCTCCTGGTGGCCCCCAGCGGAAGTAAAGCCGTCTTGGTTGCCGAATAGCGACATTTTCGTGCCTCCGTTCTCGTGTCCATGTGGGCGGACTTTGGGTACCGACGCGTCGGAGGCCTGCACCCGAAGAGCCGAGATGCCGACGGTGCTCGGCCTTCACAGGCCGGACCAGAGTTCACACCTGTGCCCTCTCGGCGGTGGCCCTATGTACCCGTATGTTTCGGGACTTAACGACAAGACGGGAGGCCCGGCTGTGACAGAGGCAGCCTGAGAGGGCGCGCCCGCCATGCTCAATGTCCCGGTGTCACAGGCGAGGGCCCTGCCTTGTCTCAGGAGGGCTGTGAGAGATGCGCCACACGAAAGCGTGCGCCTGCCGCCAGGAGAAAGGAGCCGAATTTGAGCTACCTCAAACCGCAGCCTTTGCTCGTCAGGGTCTTGAACCCACTTGCCATGAAGTTCGCCGCCGGACGGGTGGCGACCCTC
>DAHWQF010000047.1 GCA_027334785.1 Acidimicrobiaceae bacterium | reverse complement strand
TCGGCAGGCGCTCCCCGTCGCCTAGCCGTCCGCCAAGCAGACCCGCGAGCGTCTCCACCGGGCCGTAACGAGTACGCACCGTCGTCGTCCTGAACGGGAGCCGCTCGAGCTCACCGACCTCGACGGCCCAGCGATAGAAGCTGACCAGGGCGGCGCGGCGTTTGCCGAGCGTCGACTTGGCGTCGCCCACTACGCGTCCGGCGGAATCACCGGCGACGGTCGGTTCGACTCGGAGCAGGTAGTAGGCGCGGAGGAAGTCGTCTCCTTGGTGAACGACGTCGCCCCCCAAAACTTCGGCGCCGAACTCCTCTTGCAGGAACTCGTGCCAGCGCATCAGCTCTCGCGCGTACGTGTCCCACGTTGTCCGCGAGTCCGAGTGGGTCGATAAGTCAGCCAGCCAACGATTCAGGTGTCGGACCGGTCGTTGCTGCTCGTCGAACACCGTCGGCGTGCCTGCACGGCGAAGCGCCCGCGGATCCACAGCGAAAGACGCGTGCTTGGTCGCATCCGCGTCCCAAGACAACATTCTCAGCGCCACGCGCCCCGACCCTCCAGCGCTCTACTGGTTGACGACATCACAGACCAGTAGAACAGGCGTCGGCCGCCCGATGGTGGATGCTCCCGTTGACAGGTGAACTAGGGGCCTAGAAGTGGTTGCCCGAGCCGAGCGTGCCGAACTGGATGGCCGCCTTCTTCGCCTGATCGCCGCTCATGTCCGTGGCCGGGCGGTGCAAGGCGAGCCAGCGCTCTGCGTTGCGGCCTACGCTGTCGTGCCCTTTCCCAACCCCGGCGGGGACGGCGGCCTCGATGCGGTCGAGCAGCGGCTCCAGGTCGTCGGGCAGTTGCGCTGCTGTGACGTCCAGGTCGGCGGCGACCATGCCGCAGCCGATGTCGACCCCGACGGCAGAGGGGATGACCGCCGACCTGGTGGGGATGACCGAGCCAACCGTGGCCCCGATGCCGACGTGGGCATCAGGCATGAGGGCGACGTGGCCCTCGACTATCAGGAGCCGGGCCGTCTTCTCGGCCTGGCGCAGGGTCTTCGGGTCGATGTCACTGGCCCAGGAGATGAGCTTGTCATTGACGACGGTGGGCATGTGCCACCTCCTTTCTGTCGTTGTGGTTACGTGGACCCGATCGGAGTCGAACCGACAACCCTCTCGGTGCAAGCGAGTTGCTCTACCAAATTGGAGCTACGGGCCCAAGGTACAAAGTGGGCATGAAGGTAGCCGGGCCCTCACCCCTTACGGGGCCGGGGCCTGGGCCCGGCTACCAGCTACACCATCCGCTGGGGAGGAGGGCCTCGAACCCCCAACCTCCTGGTCCAAGGCCAGGCGCGCTACCAGTTACGCTACTCCCCAAAGACAAAGTGGCTCGGGCCGGGGCCGGACCGGCGACCTCCTGCTTATGGGACAGGCGCTCTACCGTTGAGCTACCGAGCCAGGGGGCCGGCCCGGCAGCCCGTCAGGCCACCGCTCCGGCCACGCCCAGGTACGGCTCCCACTGAGGGTCGACGGTCCCGACGGCGATCACGATCCACGCCCTGCCCTTGGGGGCGTAGGGCTTGGTGCGAAGGGCCATCTTCGCCTCGGAGAGGAGCTTGTCGGCCTTGCGGCCGTTGCAGGGCTTGCAGGCCCAGACGACGTTCTCCCACTCTGTCCTGCCGCCGCGGGAACGGGGGAGGACGTGGTCCATCGTCTCGCCCGTGCGGCCGCAGTAACCGCAGAGCCCGTGGTCCCTGGCGGCCAGGGCCCTTCGCGACAGCTTCACCTTGGCCTGGTAGGGGATGCGGACCATGCGGACCAGCCGGATGACCGACGGGACCGGGATGGTCCTTGTCTCCGACCTGAGCACCTCGCCGGACTCCTCGACGACCTCGGCCTTCTGGCGGAGGACAAGGAGCACGGCCCGGCGGGCCGTGACGAGATGGATCGGTTCGTACGTTGCGTTCAGCAGCAGTGCATGGGCCACCGTCGTCATCTCCTTTCCTATGCCGCGTGGGTGGTGCCGCGTGGGCGGGGATCGTGCTCCGACGGAGGGCCACGATCCCCCAACCTCCCGGTTAACGGCCGGGCGCTCTGCCTCTTGAGCTACGTCGGAACGGGCATTGCGTACCGCGTACCGGGCTCGGACCGGTGACCTACGCCTTGAGGGGGCGGCGTGCTCCCAACTGCACCAACGCGGCGTGTTGTTACTGCGTACCCTCGACGGGCCTCGATCCCGCAGCCTCCGGCTTGAAGGGCCGGCGTCCTGTCCAATTAGACGACGAGGGCTTGTTGCTTGTTGCTTTGAGCGGAGCGCGGAGGACTCGATCCTCATGGCCGTTTGGGCCACCCACCCGCTTCCAACGGGGGCCGAGCACGCCTGTCTGGTTCACGCTCCAGGTGGTCCCAGGCGGAAGGAGGGAGGTTCGGACTCCCGTAGGGTTTCCCCTGCACCGCTTTCGGGGCGGGCCCATTTGTCCTCTCTGGCATCCTTCCATGTGTGCGGTTGCGGCGCCCATTGTGGGGCCGGCGCCGGCTGGCGCGGCTCCCATGTCGGTGGCGACGACGAGCGGAGGGGGTGGGATTCGAGCCCACGAGGGATTGCTCCCCGCACCGCTTTCAAGGCGGGCCCGTTCGGCCTCTCCGGCACCCCTCCACGTACTTTGGCACCGGGCACCGCCCAACGGTGACGAGCCCTCCGGTTAGCCGACCGGCAGGCGTTGAGAGTGCCCGGCTGCCTTCCGGCCGCCAGCGGCAGCTCCCTCGTCACAAGGGGGCCCGCAGGCGGCAGACCTGGAAAATGGCGGAGAGACTGGGATTTGAACCCAGGGACCACCAACAGGTGGCCAACGCCTTAGCAGGGCGTCCCGATCAACCAGGCTCTGGCACCTCTCCAAGGAACTTCGCTGCGTACCCGAGGCGGGCCTCGATCCCGCGACCTCGACGTTAGGACCGTCGCGCTCTGTCCAATTGAGCTACTCGGGCATGACTTGCGAGCCCGCGGTGGGTACCGGCCCCACGACCTCCGCCTTACCGAGGCGGTGCTCTACCAGCTGAGCTACACGGGCATTGGGTATTTGGTGCCGGCGAAGGGAATCGGACCCCCAACCCCCTGATCCGAAGTCAGGTGCTCTTTCCGTTGAGCTACGCCGGCAAGATGCTGCATAGTCGGGTGGGCCGGACTTGGGCCCCGTGACCCCCAGTCACGTGCGCTGCCAAACTGCGCCACCACCCGTAAAAGCGGTGCTGTCAGGTCAGAGAGGCGCCAGCCACTCCTCCGCCAGGTAGTTGAAGTCGATGCCCACGGGCGTGTGGGGCAGCTCGCCTTTGCGAACAGCGACCAGCGCCTCGTCCAGGTCCATGCCCATCTGTGCCGCCTCGAGCCCCATCAGCCGTAGCACCTGCTCGCGCGTCGGCGCCCCGCCGTCCGAGAAGGCCTCCACGAGGTCCGTTGGCAGCGTGGGCACGAGCATCGTCGTCTCCTGTCGACCAGCGTAAGCGATGGCCAGGGCACCCGTGAAAAGCGGTCTCGACCGGATTTGAACCGGCGACTTCAGCGTTGACAGCGCTGCGAGGACGACCAGGCTCCTCTACGAGACCTTGACCGATGAAAAACCGCAGGGGAGTGCGCCTCCCGGGGGTCGAACCCGGAACCTACTGATTAAGGGTCAGTTGCTCTGCCAGTTGAGCTAGAGACGCAAAACATGGAGTTGGTTGGTCGGGAAGGCCGGATTTGAACCGACGGCCTCCTGGTCCCAGGCCAGGCGCTCCTCCAAGCTGAGCTACTTCCCGTTGTCGTCACGCTGCTTACGCAGGCCGGGAGGGACTCGAACCCCCGTAGGTTGTCAGCCGTCTCGTTTACAGCGAGGTGCAGTTGCCGCTGTGCCACCGGCCCATGAGCAGGGCGAGAGGGGCTCGAACCCCCAACCTGCGGTTTTGGAGACCGCCGCTCTACCAATTGCGCTATCGCCCTATGTGTGGTGGTGAACGCCGACAGGATGGCCTCTTCGGGGCACGGCTGCATGGGACCTCCGTGCTGCTCCCCAGGTCTTGTCGGATATGCCGCCGCGGTGAGGCAAAGCCCGTGCAGGCGGGCAAGCGTGGCACGGCCGCTCTGGCTCGGCGACCGTCATCACCGGTGCGTGTACGTCTCCCGGGCAGCTCTATGGCACCCGGCTTGGCTGGGCCCTACGATGCTCCTCCTCTCGTTGTCTGCTTGTTACGACTGATCTGAGCGCCCCACGTGCGCCCATTTTCCTCCGGGAAACCAAAAGAGCCGCCCTCCCTGGGCGGCTCCTCGGCAGATCTTGGCTGGTCAGCTTGGATCTACGAGGAACCTCCGGTCGGGTTGTCCTGGGCCTTGGCCGTACCGAAATAACGCCCATGGCACAGTGCCGAGCCGACGGCGCACAGGGGGGAGTGCCACAGGCGCGCCGAACGAGCGGCTCCTGGCCGCTCCTCTTGGCGCATGATGATGGCTGTGCGGGTCATGTTCGTGCCTTCCTGGTGACGAGTATAGCTGAGCGGCTGGGACCGGTGCAACGATCAGGCCCCGCTCGTGGGGCCCGTCGAGAGCATGGCACGAAGGTCTTCCCAGACGGCGTCTTCGTCCTTGCGGGGACACCGCAGGATCGACCGCTCTTTCAGGCGCAGTTGGCGATAGCGTGCTTCATCAGCTTCGCTGAGCGGGGCCAGTAGGCGAGCTTCGGTAAGCCTGTCCAGTTCATGCTGAAGCGCTCGCCAAGTTTGGCGCCGATGCTCAGCACCGCTGGCATGGTCAGCTTTACGGAGCACGCCGGGGAAGTTGGCGGCACCTTCCAGGACAGCTTCTAAAGGGACCAAGCGCGCACGAATACGAGAATCTCTCTCTTCAAGTACCTGCGGGTACTTTCGCATACGGTGTCCTTCTTTCATCTCATGATTTTGGCCAATGCAGTAACCTCGGCCATTCTATAGGGCGACTCGTTGAGCTACTCAGACTGGAAGATCTTCCTCGTCCGCCCCGACCGTGAGCGGGCCCTCTACAGTGCTCGACAGTCAACGCAGGCTGTAGAGGTAGAGCACTGCCGCCCACCCCGAGGGAAGGACCTGTGGTGACGTTTCCAGCTCGTTGGCGTACTTGACGACCAACTGGAGAAAGTAGCGTGCGTGGAAGAAAGCACCCAGCATCGGCCCTGTGATTGCCGTCCAGTTTTGATTGACAGAGATCTCGAAATCGCGGCCTGTGCCCTGTGCGACTATCTCCATGAACCAGTCGTTGAGCGCCACTTCAGGCCGCGGGTTGAGGTCGCTGAGGGCTTTGACGATTTTCTCGGTGGCGGCCTGAATGTGGTACACCTTGAAACTTTGGTGGTAGAACTGGTAAAAACCGTCCTCCGCCACCCATTCCCTGTCGACCTCTTCGAGCAATTGAGCCAGCTCGTTTTGCCGCGCCTTGGCGTTTTGCAGGAGGACGCCGCACATCTTTCGCTTCTCCGCCTGTAACCGATCCCACTGTTGACGCCACTCAGGATCCACTCGTCACCTCTTCCTTGTAGGGCAGGGGCCTGCTCACAACGTGCCGACGGCGTGGACAGCAATGTGGTGGCCTGTCTCTTCCTCGTCCGCCCCGGCCGTGAGCGGCTCCAGGTCACTGGCGTGCGCCCAGTCCTCAACGACGATAGGTAGGCCCATGTCGCCGAGGGCAGGGACGCCGAGCTTGACCCACCCATCGAGACGGACCTGGACTGCTCGCGCTATGGCCGGCCCGCAGATGCCGTGGTAGATGTACTCCCTGCCGACTTCGACCTGGTGCAACTCCATCTCGGGCCCCTTTCGTCCTGTGCCTGCCTTGATCGACTGATCAGGGACGCCCACGTGCGCCATGACCGGACCTGTCCTGGTCGGATGAGCCGCGTTGGGGCCCAGGCGGGCGCTTCATTGGCCACCTGGGGCGATGCCGGCCTCAGGGGGCTCGGGCCCCGGCTGCGCTGCTGTCCCCGAGAGCTCGACACCGGCCTGGCGCAGTGTGCTCTCCGTCCAGAGGCGAGCCGGGGCGTAACGTTCGTCGACTGGGTTCGGCGCGTAGTAGTCGGGCTCAGGGAGCTTGCCGATGCGGTACCTGGAAATGCCGAGGCCGGCCAGGTCCGAGGCGGAGTACACCGGCTCGCCCGAGCAGCGCCCGCACCAGCTGTGCGGATCCTTTATGGCGTAGAAAGCATCTTCATCGAAGCTCTCTTCCGTACCGAAACCTTTTACGGCGAAGGCATGGCCGTCCGGGCAATCGAGCACCAGCCAGCGCGCCCGCTGTCTCTTGGCGTCCAGGCGCCTCCAATCGCGACGCTGGTCACGCTTGCTCCCCTTGTCGCTGCGGGCAGCCTTTGCCGCCTCGCGCCGGCGGATCTCGACCAGCCAGTCCGGTGGCTCGGCTTGCCAGGCCTCGACCTCGGCCGCGGTGACCGGCCAGGAGACACGAGCCAGGGAACGCAGCCGATCCGGGTTCACGCCGATGAGCGAGGCGGCGATCCTGACGTCGATATCCTGCTCGGTCATCTCAGGCCTCCGTGCGCCGTGGCCGGGCCTTCCGCCCCCTTGGCGAAGCCCTCCAGTTCCCGCTGGGAGCAACCGTAAGCCGGCGGTGGGACGACGGAAAGCGGGCCGTCGGTAACAGCGTCCTCGAAGGTCAGCTGTTCGCAGATCGACCACACCGGCACCAGGGAGTGCCAGCTACGGGGGGAGTGCGCGTCGAGCCAGCCCATGCACTTCTTGTACACGGCCCGCTCGCGCTCTTCCAGGCGCTCCAGCCTCGCTCGCTCCGTCCGGTTGGCTTGGTTGATCGGGTAGTCCGACCAGTGGTACTTGTGGCGCAGGACGGCAACGAACGCCTGCTCGTTGGCCCACGCCGTCTTCCAGCTGCGCCACAGACGCTCGAACTCCGTCCTGCTGGCCATTTGCGTCCTCCCTGTCGTTCGCGATCCACATTGATTGACTGATCAGGAGCCCCCACGTGCGCCGCACTACCTCGGGCCGAGCGCAATAGAGCGGCTCAAGCCGTCAGCCGGGCCCTTTCGTACCGCTAGGCGCCTTGTGCGGTCTCGTAGGCCAGCCCGCCTTGGTGGTAAGCAGGCGTCTCGCGCCCCGGCGAGCGCAGCGCCAGGCACTCGGGCCCGATCGCGTACCAGCCGTCGGCGTTGGCGCGGGAAGGGAAGCAGACCTTGACCCGCGTCCGCCCGAAGCCTTTCACGATCCCGTTCCTCATCCACATCTCGGCGCCGCGGCCCCGGTCGATGTAGAGGACTGCTACCTCGTCCCCGATGTGCAGTCCCCGGCCGTAGTGGTCGGTCATGGTCTTTGGCTGAAAGGCGATCTTGCTCATTGGCTCCGTACCTCTTCCTCTTGTCCGACCGATCAGTGGCCCTCACGTGCGCCGCACTGCGTCAGGCCGGTGCGGTTCCTAGCTGTGCTCGCCACAAGTCCCCAGGGACGTCGCTGTCGTGCGCTCGACGGCCACGACCCTGGCACCGGCGATGCTTGTCTCGACAGCAGAGATGGCGCTTTTGACTGCTCCAGCAAAGCTGGGGGCCTCACGGTCGAAGATGGCCTTCTGCAGTCCTCGCTCGCTTATGAGCAAGGCATCATCGCACCCGGCCTCGTAAAGAACGTCGGCGTCTGGGCCGACAAAATCTGCGCCTTCGACCACGACGACGAACGAATGGACCATGTCGTTGCCCCCTACCGGCACTGGCGCCTGGCTACCTGCCTCGACGAGCATGTGCCTGGCCCTTAACGTACCTGGGTCGCGAGACGTTGACCAGCTCGGTAAGCCGTCCGCAGGGCCCACCAGTTACCCGTTCCGGTCGACACCCTCGGGCTCCTCCGCCCGGCTCAGCACGGCCAGGATGTGCTTGCACTCGGCCCGGCGGTTCACGAAATCGGGGCAGGTACAAGTGGGCGACGGGGACAGGGCGACGGTGTACCAGCCATGCCCCTTCGACGACGGCACCTGCCAGGTCCCGTCCCCGTGGGGCCGCGCCCTGGGGGCCAGCTCCCTGGCCCGTCCCGCACGGGCCTCCCTGGCGGCTGCGAGCTCCGCCGGCGTGCGCGACGCCCGGTACGCCTCGCGAGTAAGAGCGTCGGCCTCGGTATTGGCCTCCCTGCGCACCCATTCCAGGTGCAGGTGCCGGAACTTCTTGGCCAGGGCGTGGGCTTTCGCCCACAACGGCCAGATGGCCGTCGAGCGCACGGCGTAGGTGCCGTCGAGCTGGTAAATGACGAGCTGGCTGTCGCTCCTGAGCACGACGTGCTCGTCGAGGTAGCCCTGGCCCGCCAGCCAGCGCAGCGCCTCGGTGACAGCCGTGTACTCGGCCAGGTTGCTCGTCGCCTTGGGCCCGCGGGCCACCACCCCGCAGTCAGAGCCGAGCAGCTCCCCGCCCTGGCGGGCCACCCACCCGAAAGTCGCCGTCCCGCCCGGGTTCCGGGGCTCGCAAAGACCGTCACAGTTGACTATGACGGGCACGGCTTTCTGGCCTGGCCCAGCCTGGGCCGGGCCAGCCTTGGCTGCCGGGGCCGTAGTCGAGGGGGCCGGTGAAGGTCGCTCCGGCGCCTCGGGGCAGTCCGTCCCGGTGATCCCGGCGACGATGGAGTAGCCGAGCGCCTCATAGCGCTTCGATGCGGCCCACCAGCCGGCCTTTGCCTCGCGGCGCTGGTCGTTGTCGGCGAGCAGGGCCCACGCTTTCCTCGGGAAGCCGTTGGGACGGCCCACGTTGCCGCTCAACTAAATCCCCCTCCCGAGACAGTGCTCGCAGTCCCCGAGGATGCCGTTTACGACCTGAATGCCATTGCCACGACAGGCCGGGCAGAGGACTTCCTGTTCGAGCCGGTCGAGCCAATCGAAGAGCGGTTTGTACACCAGAAGGGTGCCACCGCCTTTGTGGGTCTCCTCGGACAACGGTTGGACAGCGCCAGTGGGGGTCAAGTGACGCCAAGGCCATGGACGCTGCACCTCCTTAGCCCGTTCCTCCCCCAAAAGGGCGATAAGTATTTCATCTCTCCGTCCTGGCCTGAGCTCTTCATCGTAAACAACAGGTCCGCCACATTCCGAGCAGCCGCCATCTACATGCCCTTTCAGCTCGATATCGTCGGGCAAGCGTCCCAATGCCAGGAGAGCCACAGCGGTGCCACTGCCAGGCGGGTCGTTCAGGGCTTCCATGTCAAGGAAACGACTATCGAACTTGTCTCGGATCCCGATGAACCCACTGGCAGCCTCATCCCACACTCCGATGGTCAGGTTCCTGCTGTGTAGGAGGTAGGCGCCGCGCGGCAGGAGCGCAGAGCGGCTGAGCGGTGTCGTGCCCCGAGCCATCAGAGGTCAGCCTCGCCACCAGCGGGCGGGGCTTGACGAGCCCTGTAGACGACCCGGTAACCCGGGCTGTCGACGAGGTGACCTTGGGCCCGGAGCGCCAGGTACGCGTCGTCGACGGCGCTGGCGGGTATACCGCCGGCTGCTAGGGCCTTTTCTTTCAGGACTTTGGCCTTCCACGGTCCTGCATCACGCGTGACGATTTCCAGGATCCGCTGGGCCCCTACGCCCGCCAGGCGCATCTCGGTGCGCATCTCTTCTACCCGGTTGTCGGTGAGAAGCTCCATGTTGCCTCCTGCACGCGTAGCCGGTCGGCTCGCGCCTTGCACCCTTTACGACCGATCAAGGCGCCCCACGTGCACCGGGGCCGAGCTCACCCAGCATCGAGCGTCCCACTGTGGTCAGTTCGACGGGCCCGCGTTGCACGTGCCTGAACCCAGCTGCCATCTCCCGCCTGTAGAAAGCAGCAGGCAGCTTCTTCATGGCTTGCGTCACGAGGCAGGCGTTCTCCTCGTCGAGCCAAAAACGATAGCTGATGTGCTGCCCGTGGCGCCTCCAGGTGACGTCCCCGGCCTCGATCGCGCCGAGCAGCTCGGTCGGTGTGAGCTTCATCGGGAGCGTCCTCATCAAGCAACAGCCAGTTCCCGGACCTGGAGCCCGGCCCGGTACATCAAGTCGGTGAACGCTTCACGCAGCGCTTGGGGGAACTCGACGCCGGCCGGCTTGGCGTTCACCAGTTTGGCCACAGAGGGCAGGGCGAGGTCGGGCTTCCCGGCCTTGGCGCAGGCGATCATGACCGCCACTGCCTTGTGCCACGTCCTGGCGTCACCCGCGGCGCCCATGGCGGCCACGGCCCCGAGCAGGGCGTAGATCCTGTCCGGGCGCGACTTCCATTCCACCATGCTCGGGCGTTCGAGCACCTGGGCCGGGTCGTAGAGGTCGGTCGCTGCCAGCCACGCCATGTACTCGGTGGCGGCGCCGTCGCCGACGCAGCCTTTCAGCACGACGAGCATCGCGTCCTCGTCGGACGGATCCAGCTGGGCGAGCACCGACGCAGCGTTGTCCCAGCTGCGGGGGCTCGGCCAGGCGCGGCCTGCCGTGATCGGGTCGGACGGCTCGCCAGGCTTGACCAGGTTGCGGCGGGCCTGGAGGAACGTCTTGACTGCCATCCTGACGCGCTCACGGTTGCCGGGGCGGGGCGGCCTGAGCAGCGAGTCGAGGCGGGGCGGGGCGGCTTTCTCGAAGCCGTCCCCCAGGCCTTCGAGCCAACCGTCGACGGGCAGGTCCCAATCAAGGTGCATGAGGCGGTTGGCGACCGGGGCCGGGAGGTAGTCGGCGCCGTTGGACATCGTCGGCGGGTTGGCCGCAGCGACGATGGCCACGCTGCCCGGCAAGGGGAGCTCCCCCACCACGCGCTCTTGGATGATGCGGAGCATCGCCCGCATGACCGACGGTGGGCAGATTGACAGCTCGTCGAGGAACAGGAGCCCGGCCTCGGCGGCAGCCAGGCGCTTGGCCCAGGCCGGGGGCGCGTAAGCGACGTCGCCGCCGACTTCTACTGGCAGGCCGAGGAAGTCGGTGGCCTCGCGCACAGAGCCGACAATCGTCTCGACGTGGTAGCCGTTGCCGGCGCCGAAGGCTTCCAGCAGGGCGGTCTTGCCCTCGCCGGGCTGGCCCCACAAAAGGACAGGCACGTTGGCCCGGATAGCGGCTACCAGGGCCCTGAAGGTCGGGGTGTTGTAGGCATCGTTGCTCATGCTTATTACGACCGATCAGGGCGCCCCACGTGCGCCCCCTGGCGCCAGCTTCGGCCAACTACTGCCCCAAGAGCTCAGCGCGCCGCGGGAGCAGTGCCGCGGCCTCCCCGGGCGAGAAGTGGCCCGTAGTCGCCTTGGCTGTGCCGAGAAGCCTGCTCGCGACCCGTGCGTCGTTGCGCTCCCCTCTGCTCGAGCTTGCCAAGAGAGTGTGACGACGTTCGTGTTCTTCCTGGTCGGCACCCGGTCCCGACGTCGTCCCTAGCTGGCCTTCCCCGTACCGGCCAACCTACGGTTCATGGGGTCGACGCCCGGCGAAGGAGCTACGCCACTTTCCATGTGCGAAGCAGCATCGGCACAGGCCTCGCCGAAGAGGGCGGCGATAGCTGCCCGCTTGGCCTCGGCCTCGCGCTCTATCTCGGCGAGGGCCTCCTCGGCCTTTTCACGCACCTTGTCCTTGTGGGACGTGATGTACTCGGCAATGGCAGAACGGATCTCACCGTTCAAGGAGGCCACCAAATTGAGCTGCTCGTGCAGGGCATCGTCGAGGCGGACAGCAAGGGTTTCATCGTTCAGAACCTCCAGTGCCGTTTCGGCCCAAGCTGGGCCATTTCGGCAGCGTCCCCGGTCAGCACGGCTCGCCGGGCCCGTTGGCGCTCGTCGGCCTCGCGCTCCAGGGCCACCGACTCCAGCTCGCGCCGGTCGATTGCCCGCCCCCAAACGCCCGACACGTCCCGTACCGTGCTCGGTCCCAGGACGACCCGTCCGGTGTAGGCGTCGACGCGGCCCACTCGCCGTGCTGTCTCAGGCAGCGGGACGGCGCGCCCCGAACGGCACGCCTCCACGGCCGCAGCACAGAGCGTCTGGTAGCGGTCATGCCGGGACAGCTCGGCCGCCTCGTGGTGAGCCGAGACGACGAAGAGACGCTTAGTGTCTCGGTCCAGATAGAGGTCGACCTGGGAGCCCAGGTTCATGACCCAGCCCCTCCCCTGGCGCCCGCTATGCGCTGGTCCTCCCCGATCCCAAGGTCGTCGCGGTACACGCCGATGCGTACCGTGCCGTCGCCAAAGGACTGGGCCTGCGGCTCCTTCTCGGCCCACTTGACAGGCTTGTACGTGCCAGGCGAGACGGCGACGGTGTAGTCCGAGCCGAGGCACCAAGGGTCACAGACCACCAGGAGGCCGTCAGCGACGACCATGTCGCCCCCGCCGCCGGCCCGGGCCACCCCGTGCACGAACTCCCCGGTCGTGCGGCCGGTGCGGGCATCGAGCACCTCGAGGTCGCCCTCTTCCGTTCCACCCCGGGAGGCGCACACGGCCACGTACCGTCCATCCGGAGAGACGG
>DAHWQF010000479.1 GCA_027334785.1 Acidimicrobiaceae bacterium | reverse complement strand
CTTCCCGCTCGCATTTTCCGTGCCCGGCGGCGACACCGCCTCGGCGCTGGCCGCCGGTTGCCCTGTCCTGGTGAAGGCCCACCCGGCCCACCCGGCGACCTCGCTGCTCTGCGCGAGGGCCTTTGTGGAGGGCGCCAAAGGCGCCGGCGTGGACCTGCCTGTCGTCAGCCTGGTCTTTGGCGACGCCGCCGGGACCAGGCTGGTGGAGCACCCAGCCGTGAAGGCGGTGGGGTTCACGGGGTCACTTTCGGGGGGCCGGTACCTGTTCGACCTAGCGAGCCGGCGCCCCTCGCCCATACCTTTTTACGGAGAACTGGGGGCCCTGAACGCCGTCGTCATCGGGCCGGCAGCCGCCGAAAAGCGGGGGCGCGAAATAGCCGATGGGCTGGCGGCGTCGGCCACCCTCGGAGTGGGCCAGTTTTGTACTAAACCCGGGCTGGTACTGGTGCCGGCGGGGAACGCCGGCGACTCGCTCCGTGACGCGCTCGCCGGAGCGGTGCGGGCGCTGCCGGCCGGGCGCATGCTCACAGAACGCATAGCCAACTCCTACACCACAGGCTCGGCCGCACTTCGAGGGCTCTCAGGCGTACAGGTGTTGGCGGAAGGAGCAACGGCAATCAGGGGCGGGCCAACCGGCACCGCCACGCCGGCCTCCGACGGCGAGGGCGGCTGGTGGGGCGTACCCCTCCTGCTCGAAGCCGATGCAGGCGCCATGGAGGGCCCACTGGGCGAGGAGTGCTTCGGGCCGGTGCTGGTGCTCGTGAGTTACCGCGACACAGCCCAACTTTCCCAGCTCCTGGAGCAGCTGGCGCCGGCGCTCACCGCCACCCTCCACGCGGACCTGCCCGATGACGAAGCTCTCGCCCGGAGCGTGGTCGACACGACGAGCGAGAAAATGGGCCGGGTGATCTGGGACGGGTACCCGACGGGGGTGGCTGTCGGCTGGGCCATGCACCACGGCGGCCCGTACCCGGCCACCACCAACGCCCTCCATACCTCCGTCGGTGCGGCCGCGCTCCGGCGCTGGCTCCGGCCGGTCTGCTACCAGAACTTCCCCGACACCATGCTGCCCCCCGAGTTGCGCGAAGAACCCGGCCCGGAGCACTCCGTGCTGCGCCGGGTTGACGGTGCGCTGGTGATGCCATGACGACGGCAAAGGACACCGGGCGCCGCAGCCAGGCCTGGTTCGGCGCCGAGGGCCGGGCGGGGATGATCTATCGCTCGTGGCTCCGCAACGAGGGCTTCGGCCCCAAGGTCTTCGACGGTCGCCCGGTCATCGGGATCGCCACCACCTGGTCGGAGCTGGCACCCTGCAACGCCCACCTCCACCGGGTGGCGGAGGCGGTGAAGAGGGGGGTGTGGCAGGCCGGCGGGTTCCCCTTGGAGTTCCCCGCGCTTGCCACCGGGGAGACCCAGATGCGCCCGACGGCGATGCTCTACCGCAACCTGTTGGCGATGGAAGCCGAGGAACTGATGCGCGCCAACCCCCTCGACGGCGTGGTGCTGCTGTCGGGGTGCGACAAGACCACACCAGGGCTCCTAATGGCCGCGGCCAGCGTGGACCTGCCGGCGGTAATGGTGACCGGCGGCCCCATGCTGAACGGCAAGTACCAGGGCCGGGACGTCGGCTCGGGCACCGACGTCTGGCGCTTCGAAGCAGACCTGAAGGCCGGCCGGACGACCCAGGAAGAGATCTACGTGGCCGAGGGGTGCATGGCCCGCTCCAACGGCCACTGCATGACGATGGGCACGGCATCGACGATGGCATGCATGGCCGAAGCGCTCGGTATGCAGTTGCCCGGCTCGGCCACCTGGCCCGCGGTCGACGCCCGCCGCTACGAGGTCGCCCAGGAGGCAGGGTTCAGGGCGGTCGGCCTAGTCGAGGAGGGCCTGCGGCCGAGCCAGTTGATGCGCAGGGGTGCGTTCGAAAACGCGATCAGGGCCAACGCGGCGATCGGCGGTTCGACCAATGCCATCGTCCACCTACTGGCCATCGCCGGGCGCCTCGGGGTGGAGCTCTCGATCGACGACTTCGACCGCCTGGCCCGGCCCGTGCCCACCCTCGTAGACCTCATGCCCTCTGGCAAGCACCTCATGGAGGACTTTTGCTACGCCGGCGGTCTCCCGGCCGTCCTCGCCGAGCTGGCCGATGCCGGGCTGCTCGATACCTCCCAGATGACCGTCACGGGCAAGACCATCGGAGAAAACGTGGCCGGCGCGCCGTGCTGGGACCGACGGGTCATTCGGGCCTTCGACGAACCGTTCCTGCCGCCGGGGTCGGGCACGGCGGTGCTCCACGGCAACCTGTGCCCGGGCGGGGCCGTCATCAAGCAGTCGGCGGCCTCGCCTGAGCTCATGAAGCACCGCGGGCGGGCACTTGTCTTCGACTCGCCCGAGGAGTACCACCGCACGTGCGACCACGACGACTTCGACGTCACCCCAGACGATGTGATCGTGCTTCGCTACGCCGGGCCCAAGGGTTACCCGGGGATGCCCGAAGTCGCCAACGTCGCCCTCCCGGCCAAGATCTTGCGAGCCGGCGTCACAGACATGGTGCGGATATGCGACGGCCGGATGAGCGGTACGGGATTCGGCACGGTGGTCCTCCACGTGGCGCCGGAGGCGGCTGCCGGCGGGCCCATAGCGCTCGTTCAGACCGGCGACATGATCGCGCTCGACGTGGCCGCACGCACCCTCCAGCTCGAGGTGCCCGACGCCGAGCTGGAGCGCCGGCGGGCAGCGTGGCGGCCGCCGGCCCCTAAAGCCACTTCTGGCTATACGTGGCTCTACGGCGAGCACGTGATGCAGGCCGACTCCGGCGCAGACTTCGACTTCCTCCGCGGACAACGGGGTCACGAGGTGCCCCGGGATTCCCACTGACGACTGGTTCCCTCCAGCGCTCCGCTAGCCCCCGCTAGCGCTCCACCAGCCTCCGATAGCCCAGCCGATTGCCCAGCCGGCGCGACCCACTAGTTCAGCCCCCCGCCATGACCCGCTTAGCCGAGCCGCGTCCCGCTTAGCCGAGCCGCGTCCCACTAGCCGACCGCGTCCCACTAGCCCAGCCGCCCTGACCCACTCTCGACGGCATTAGAGCACAGAGCGTGTCGAAATCGTTACTCGTGCTCATAGTGCTGCAGGCCGGCGGCTTTGGTGCGAGCTCGGCGCCGGCAAAAGAGGGGGACGAGCCAGTGGGGGCTAAGCTGGG
>DAHWQF010000478.1:239-3208 GCA_027334785.1 Acidimicrobiaceae bacterium | reverse complement strand
CCAGTGGATGTCGGACCAATAGAGCTCATGCCATAACGCCCGGATGTCACCGGGGTCGCGACCTAGGAGCATCGGGGCGAAGTAGTCCTGGACCGCCAGGCAAAGCAGTTCTTCGCCGGCATGCACGCCTGAGCAGCCCGTGCCCACTAGCCCGTCGTCTGTTCTGATCTCCACCACTGGCACAGTCCCCGTCGGCCTGACCCATGTCGCGTCAGCCATCGGCTTTCGGAGCGGCACCTTGAGGGCGTAAGTCTCGACACTCTCAATGCGGGTGCCAGCGCGCGTGGCGGCAGCGGCGGGCGTCTGAAGCAGTTCCACCGTTACATATTAACGATCATGCATGATCGATGTCAAGCCTGCTAAGATTCAGGTACGTCCAGTTCCCCCCGCGTGGTACCCCTGCGTTCCAGCCCGAGCCTCGTGGACGTAGCCTACGAGGCGGTCATTGAAGCCATCCTCGACAAACGTCTTGAGCCCGGTGAGCGCGTGACGATCGACCAGGTCGCAAAGGATCTCCAGATGTCGATCACGCCAGTTCGCGAGGGCCTGACACGAGTGGCCGCGGATGGCCTCCTCGTGCAGGTGCGTAACCGTGGTTTCGTCGTGTCACCGTTACTGACACCCACGACTTACCACCAGCTGTTCGCCGTCCGGCGGCTACTTGAAGTCCAAGCCGCGGCCGACGCCAATCCCAAGGCTCAGGAACTTGTCGGGCTCGAACGGGTCGTCAAGCGGATGGCCGCACTAAGGCCCTCTGCCGATTATGCGATGTTCCGCCACTTCAACCAACTCGACCATTCCTTTCACCAGACGGTGATCAAGTTGGGCCGCAACCCCTACGTGGAGGAGGCCTGGCGAGGGCTGCATTTCCACCTCCAGATGTGCCGGCTGTACGCGGGGCGCGGCGTAATCGACCACGACGAGGCCGTCCGGGAACACTTGAGCATCCTCGAGGCCTTGCACCGTGGCGGTGGTGACCACGCCGTCCGGGCCGTCCAAGCTCACGTCGACGGGGCCGAGGAGCGCTTGGTCCACCTGTTGCCAGAACCTGACATAGCCCGAGTTCGGCCTTGAACACTACGAATACTTGAGACGATTTGACTTTGCTTAAGAACTCGGGGCCATCTCACATCAGGTTCATTTGGTCATCCCTCGCCCCCAGGTTTTTCTCGCCCTACCCGCCGGCCCGCATCGCCGCGTCGGTGTCAGCGAGTTCTCTCTCCTCGGGCGACAGGTCGTGCTCGACGAGGTAAGAGCTCTGGCCCACCCGCCAGAGCGCTACTCCCCTCGGGAGCTGCACGACGAGCTGGCGCTCGGTCCGAGAAAGACCGAGTAGCTCGCCGGCGCTGTCGGCCTCCCCCGGCGCCTGGCCGAAGCAGACCCTGGTCTCGGCGTCGGAGAGGAGGCCCTCGGCCAAGCGCTGTTGCTCCGAGCCCTGCCCGCCGGCCGCCCGCAGGTCCGACAGGCGGTGCAGCACGACGATGTTGGCCGCTCCATAGGCACGGGAAAGCTTGAAGGCCGCCTGCAGCCAGCGGGCGGTCGCCAGATGGGAGAGCACGGCCCAGGCCTCGTCGAGCACCACCAACCGCTTTACGGGGTGCCCGCCGGCGAGCGCGCTCTGGAGCCACGCCAGGGCACAGACCATGAGGAGCCCGAGCGCCGGCGAGGCGTAGAGGCGGGAGAGGTCCAGCACCACCATGCTGGCGGCAAGGTCGACACCAGGAGAGGTCTCCCCGTCGAACATGCCGGCGAGGTCCCCGTGCACGAGACGGCGCAACTCGAGCGCCACTTGACGTCCGTCGTGGCGAAGCTCGTCCACCTTGGCACCAAGGGCGCGTGCTTGGCGGGCGTCCGGGGCGAGAAGCGCCTCGGCGACAGATGGCAGCGTGGGCAGGACGTGGCGGCCCTCGACAGCCGCGAGCGCGACGTCGGTCGCGGCGCGCTCTTGGGGGAGGAGCCGCCGCCCGAGGGAACTTTCCAGCAGCGCACCCAGCAGCTCGGCCCTCCGCTGATGCGCTCCTCGGCCTGCTTCTCGGCCTGCGTCCGGGCGCTCCCCCGCAGCGGCACAGTCGGCTTTCGCCTGTCCAGCACCGGTACCGCCAATGTCCCCTGCTCCAGCGCCGGTGCCGACGTCGAGGGGGTTGAGGCGCAACCCGAGGCCCGGCCCCAGCCGCATCGGTGCCGCCCCGCAGGCTGCTGCCAGGCCCGAGTACTCGCCTTTCGGGTCGAGCACCCAGCAGTGGCGGCCGAAACTCAGCTCCCGCCACAAAAAACTCTTTACAAAGGCGGACTTCCCGCGGCCGATCTGGCCGATGACGACCATATTGGGGTTGGTGAGCTGGCCACGCGCGTAGCACTCCCAGGGGTCGAAACAAAACAAGCCGCCAGAGGCCTCCAGCCCTACGTAGCACCCCTTGGCCCCCGGGCCTTCGGTGACGACGAAGGGGTAGAGCGTGCGCAACTCGACCGTGGTCCCCCGGTGCGGCGGTGGCAGGCCGCGCCCGTGCCTCACGCCGCCTCCCGGCAACCGGGCGAGAAGAGCAGATGACTTATCACGTACATCATGCTACTCCATGATAGTTAGGCCTACAACGTAGGGGGTCACTCCCGCTCGGGCTCGTCGGCACCCGTGCGCAGCGGAGCGCCGGCCACGCGCTAAAGATGTCTTGTGGGCAGGCTGGGCAAGGTCGGCCGCAAAGGGACGTTCCGCGCTGACATCCAGGGCCTCCGGGCCGTGGCGGTGGTCATGGTCGTCCTCTACCACGCCCGCGTCCCGTTCCTCGCCGGTGGCTACATCGGCGTCGACGTCTTCTTCGTGATCTCGGGTTTCCTCATAACCGACCTGCTGTGGAGAGAAGTCGAGGGTACGGGCCGGGTCGGCTTGGCCAACTTCTACGGCCGGCGGGCGCGGCGCCTCCTGCCGATGGCCATGCTGGTGGTCGCCCTCACCATGGTCGCTTCGGCCGCCC
>DAHWQF010000478.1:0-230 GCA_027334785.1 Acidimicrobiaceae bacterium | reverse complement strand
TCGAAGTGCGCACGGTGTGGAAAGACGGCTTGGCCACCGCGACCTACTGGGCCAACTACCGCTTCGCCGCCCTGCACACCAACTACCTCTCCGCCGGAGGCCCCCCCTCGCCGTTCCAGCAGTACTGGTCCCTCGGCGTCGAAGAGCAGTTCTACCTTCTCTGGCCGCTGCTCCTCGCGCTGGCCGGTGGGGCCCTTTGGGGCCGCGCCAAGCGAAGGCACAGGGCGCCT
>DAHWQF010000477.1 GCA_027334785.1 Acidimicrobiaceae bacterium | reverse complement strand
CTGGGGCGCAGCCGTGGGACCGGCCCTAGGCTGGGTGCCATGGCCTCCAAACAAGTGCTGTTGCTGGCAGCGGACCTCTTCGAAGACATGGAGCTCCTCTACCCGCTCTACCGGCTGAAAGAGGAGGGCGTCGGCGTCACCGTGGCCGGGCTCGACCGCTCACCGGTGACCGGGAAGAAGGGCCACGGGCCGGTCGAGGTCGACACCTCCGTCGACCAGGTAGCCGAGGACGACTTTGACGCGCTGGTCATCCCCGGCGGGTACGCCCCGGACCGCCTTCGCCGGTCCCCGGCCGTGCTGGAGCTCGTGCGAGCCTTCGACCGCGCGGGCAAACCGATCGCCTTCATCTGCCATGCCGGCTGGGTCCCGATCTCCGCCGGCATCCTGAAGGGCCGCCGGGCAACCAGTGTCGCCGCGATCCGCGATGACATGGTCAACGCCGGCGTCGACTGGGCCGACGAGGAAACCGTGGTGGACGGCAACCTCATCTCGGCGCGCACGCCGGCTGACCTCGGACCCTGGATGAAGGCGCTCTTGGCTGCGCTCGAGGCGGAGCGGGCATAAGTGACCCGGGAGGGCCGCACTCGCTCGCTGGTGTTGCGGCTCTTGCTGGCCGTGCTCTTAGTGGCCGTCTTCACTGGGGTCGCATGGGACAATAACGGGGGCAACAGCAAGTACCTCGCGATCGATCTAGCCGTTGGCGTCGGCACCACGGCCGTCATATATGGGTCCTGGTGGTTGGTCAAGCGCTTAGCCCAAGCCAGCAAGAGAGCCTTGCGCCAGGGTTACCAGGAGGCGCTCGCGCTCGAAAGCCATCATGCTCGCCGGCTGGGCCGCTGGCTGGGCGAAGCTCAGAGTCGCGCCAGCCGCCCGGAGTACCGCGATGCGATGATCCGCGACGCGGCCGGGCGTGCTGGCCGCTTCGTCGGGTCGGCCAGGCGGGCGTTCCGAGAGGGCTACGGCAAAACTGGGCACCAGGACCGCTGACGGGCAATAGGCGCAGGATGGTTCAGCCCGGCTTCGTCACATCCGCCACTTGCGCGCCCAGCAGGTCGAGCAGCCGTGCTGCGTCGACATGAAAGTTGGCCCCCCGTGCTCCGGCGCCGATCGCCACGACGCCCGGCGCGGCAACCGCCGCGTCGGCAACCACAGGCCAGGCTCTGGTCGAACCCAGCGGGGTGATGGCTCCGCGGTCGTAACCGGTGGCCTTCTTCGCCTCTTCCTTGTCGGGAAGCGACAGGCGGCGTACGCCGAGCAGCGCGCGCAACTTCGGCCAGTCGATCTGGCGGCCGCCGGGCACGAGCACGAACACGTAATCGTCCTCTCCGCGGCGCACCACGATCGTCCGGAGAAGCTGACCGAGGTCGATACCCTGCAAAGCGGCGCTTTCCTCCGGGCCCGACGGGACCTCGGTCCGGACTATTCGGTATTCCAGCCCCGATCCTTCGACGCTGCGTACGGCAGGAGTATCGAGACCCACCCGCACCACCTTAGGGGTCGCGCCAGGCCAGTCTCCAGGCTCACCCTCTCGTAGCCCTCGCTCCGGGCGAAGCTGACGACGTGCTCGAGGACGGTCAGGCTATCTGCACAGCCGGGCGCTGCTGGCGCCCAAATGCTCTACGAGGTCGCGCAAGCCCGCCCACCACTCGTTGAAGAGCCCGTTACGTAGAGCGGCCCGCTCAGCCGCTAAGCCCGGGGGGGGCTGGCTAAGCTCGTACATTATTCGGCAGGTCTTGCCTATCTGCTGGCAAAGCTTTGCCAGGTCTTCGAGGTCACATTGCGCCGGCAGTGGGTCAATAATAATGTCGGGCGTCGTTTTGCACACCTCCTCGGGCTACTTAGTCCTTGCTCCCCACCAACTTCTCGTCCCAGTAACCGCGTTCCGGCTACAGCGCGGGTGGTGACCCCCTCCGCCAGCCGCCACGTGACGGGTGCCATAGCGAAGAGCCAAGTGGCACCTCACGCCAACTGAGCCACCGCTCCGCCTCCTCGGCGACCCCAGTCACGTCGCACAGCATGACGTCGGTGGCATCTGGCACATGAGCGTCTACCTCCACCTCAAGCACGTGGCCCTTGCAGGGTACAAGCGCCGAATAGCGCGTATTGTCCGCGACACTGCTCGCATGCTCAGCGAGGACGCTCATCGGACCGTGCTCGGGGCAGTCGAATTGCACTATGGGCACGTCGGCTCGCCGATCGCCACGTACTTTCCTTCTTTCGCATAAGAGCGCGCACGTCGCCGCACCCGACTACTTTTTGGCGAGCCTAGCCCGTCCTCCGCACGCTTATCAAGAGGTTAGCTACGGAAAACCTTTGCATACAGATTGAACTGAGCTACTAATTAGAAAAGAACTCTTATTATTAGGGGCGCACAGCGTCTGCGAAGGCGCGCCGGGCTCTCCCGGCCACGGGTTCGGCCACCGGGCCTAGCTTTTGCGCGAAGTCCCGCCCTTCCTTCAACCCGCCTCCCGCCGAACGGAGTGTTTGTGACGCTCTCCGAACCCGGCCACTCCCGCGCCAAGCCGTGCGCCTCGGCGACGGGCCCATCGGCGGGAACCCGGTAAATGGCCCGGCGGTCACCACGGTCCAAGGTGAAGTAGGCGAACCGGCAGCCGTGATCGAGGACCGATCCCCCAGCTCCACCTGGGGAGCACGCCTGCGCCATGGCTCAGGTCGAAAAGCGCCAGCGCCCCGCAGCGGTGCGCCAGATCACTGGCTGCGGCGATGTCCACGACGCTACCCGAGCGGTAGTTGACACCTGAGAGGCAAACAAGGGCGGTCTTCTCGCTCATGACGCTGCTCAGCTCCTCGACCCCCAAGCCCTCGGCCGGATCGCTCTCCACCGTCAGCAACCGGCGGCCAGAGCGGGAGGCCACCCCCTGAAGGACGTAGCGAACCGTCGGGAAATCGTTGGCGTCGCTTACGATCTCTTCGCGCCCCGGGCGGACGTCGAGCGCGGCCACGACAAGCTTGTAGAGATTGACAGTGGTAGAGTCCACGGCAACAACCTGGCCGGGTGCCGCTCCCAGGATTATGCCCACCTTGTCCCCGACCGCCCCCGGGAGTTCTGCCCACCTCTCCCAGGCGCTCACGAGCTGGTCGGCCCACTCACCCAACACGGCTGCCAGGGCGTCTCGCACCGCGTGAGGCTGGCGGCCGAGCGAGTTGCCGTTGAGGTAGATCGGGCCTTCCTCGGCGATGACGAAGCTCTCTCGGTAGTGGGCCAACGGGTCT
>DAHWQF010000476.1 GCA_027334785.1 Acidimicrobiaceae bacterium | reverse complement strand
CCTCGTAGCGTTCCTTCAGGCCCCGCAATATGGCGATCGTGTCCTCGACGGACGGTTGTCCCACGTAGACCGGTTGGAACCTCCGCTCCAAAGCCGCGTCTTTTTCGATGTGCTTGCGGTACTCGTCGAGCGTGGTGGCGCCGATCATGCGCAGCTCACCTCGCGCCAGCATCGGCTTTATCATGTTGCCTGCGTCCATGGCGCCTTCGGCCGCTCCCGCCCCGACGATCGTATGCAGCTCGTCGATGAACGTGATGACCTCGCCCTCGGAGTCGGCGATCTCTTTCAGGACAGCCTTCAGGCGTTCCTCGAACTCGCCCCGGTACTTTGCCCCGGCGACCATCGACGCCAGGTCGAGGGCCAGGAGCCGCTTGCCGCGCAGGCTCTCGGGCACGTCCCCTTCGACGATACGGCGGGCGAGTCCCTCGACGATCGCCGTCTTGCCGACACCTGGCTCGCCGATCAGGACGGGGTTGTTTTTGGTGCGCCGGGACAGCACCTGGACCACGCGGCGGATTTCCTCGTCGCGCCCGATGACGGGGTCGAGTTTGCCGCGCCGGGCTTCCTCGGTCAGGTCGCGGCCGTATTTCTCCAGCGCTTGGTAGGCGTCCTCTGGGTTTTGGCTCGTGACCCGGTGGCTGCCCCGCACCTGCTTCAGCACCTCGAGCAGCTTGTCCCGCTCGACGCCGATGAGCTTGGAAAAGGTGAGCAGGAGGTGCTCCACCGACAGGTACTCGTCGCCCAGGCGCTCGCGCTCGCGGTCGGCCTCCTCCAAGATGTCCCGGGCTTGGCGCGACAGCGCCGCGCTCTCGCCCCCGTAGCTGTGGGGAAACTTGCCGAGCGCCTCCTCTAAGCGGTTACGCAAAGGCAGCAACTCGACCCCGACCCGGTCGAGCACGGGCAGCACGGCGGTACCCTCCTGGCCGATGAGCGCGACGAGGAGGTGCTCAGGCATGACCTCGGGGTTGTTGCGCGCGCGCGCGTCGGCGACTGCAGCGCTGAAAGCTTCTTGTGTCCGCTGGGTCCAGCGGTTGGCGTCGATGGCCATCTTCTTGGTCGATCTCCTTCGAATGGTCAGCGCTGGCCGGGTAGCCAGCGCACCGGCGAGAGGTTGAGGGGCACGAGGTCGCGGCGGTACTGACGGTGCACCTGCTCGACCGCATGCCGGGCCTCTGCTCTAGCTTGCTCGAGTTCCTTGCGAAGCCTCGCTACTTCGGCCTCGAGCTCGATCACCCGCCTCACCCCTTCCAGGTTGAGCCCCGAGGAAGTGAGGTCTTGTATCCGGCGCAAGAGGGCGATGTCTTCATCGCTGTAGCGCCGACTGCCCCCGAGGGTGCGGGCCGGGCCGAGAAGGCCTTTGCGCTCGTAGATCCGAAGTGTCTGGGGGTGCACGCCGGCCAGCTCGGCCGCCACCGAGATCACGTAGACCGCCATGGAGCGATCCCGCTTCCCGGGGAGGCTGCCTCCCCGCCTACCGTTGGGGCTCTTGTCCATAGGGCTCTCGTTCACCGGGCGGCGGCCCCCAATTTCTCACGCAACTTGTTGCCCTCGCGCTCGGAAGCTCGCGCGAAGGCTTCGACCGCCCGCTTTTGCTCGGCAGACAACTTGGACGGCACGTCTATGTCGAAGCTCACCAAGAGGTCTCCCGGTCTCCCGGGCGCTGGCACGCCGTGGCCCTTCACCCGGAACACCTTGCCCGAGCGCGTCCCTGCTGGGACCTTTACCGAGACCGGCTTGCCGTCTAACGTCGGCACCGAGACAGTCGTGCCGAGGGCCGCTTCGGCGAAGGTGATGGGCACCCTCACCTGGAGGTCGCGGCCTTTTTGCGTGAAAACCGGGTCGGGTGCGACCCGCACGACGACATAGAGGTCGCCCGGCTGGCCGCCGAAGCGCCCCGCCCCCCCACGACGGGGGAGCCTGATGCGCTGGCCGTCCTCGACGCCGGGTGGGATGCGCGCCTTTACCTGCCGGGCACGCCGCTCGGTCCCCCGGCCGTGGCAAGTGGGGCAGGGCACCTCCACCTTCATCCCGGTACCGCCGCAGGCTGGGCAGGGCTGACTGAAAGAGAACATGCCTTGGTTTTCGTTGACCACCCCGCGCCCCCCGCAGACCGGGCACGTGGTAGGGGCAGTGCCCGGCGCGGCGCCAGAGCCATGGCAGGTCGAGCACACGACGTCGGAAGTCACGTTGACGGTCGTGGTCGCGCCGTGCACGGCATCGGCAAAAGATAGGTGCAACACGGCCTCGATGTCCTGCCCACGTTGGGGCCCGAGAGCTCCGCCCGGGGCGCCGGCTGTGCCGGCACGGCCCCTCCTTGTCGCCCGGCCGAAGATGTTGCCGAGCAGGTCGCCGAGGTCGTCCATCCCGAAGCTCGAGAAGGTGGTACCACTGCCGTTCGCGCTGGCGCCGGCGAAGGGATTGCCCGCGAACCCTCTCTCGGAGAGGGAACGGACCTCGTCGTACTCCTTGCGTTTGGCCGGGTCGCCCACCACGTCGTAGGCGGCTGAGATCTCCTTGAAGCGCTCTTCCGAGCCAGGGTGGGCGTCTGGGTGGTACTGCTTGGCAAGCTTGCGGTAGGCGCGAGCGATCTCCTTGTCCGAGGCGTCTTTCGAGACGCCCAGGACCTTGTAGTAGTCCTTGTCTAGCCACTCGCGCTGGGGTGCCATGTTCAGCCCCTGACCTTCACCATGGCCGGCCGTAGGGCGCGGCCCTTCCAGCGGTAGCCAGCGCGCATCACTTCGCTCACTAGGGGCTCGGCGGCGTCGTCGCTTTCAGCCGGCTCGTGGGCAACCGCGTCGTGGTGCTCGGGGTCGAAGGGCTGGCCCTCGGGGTCGATGCGTTCCAAGCCCTGCTTGGCGAGTATGTCGAAAAGGGCACCCGCGACGTGCTTTACGTCTTCGCCGCCGCCATGGGCAAGGGCCAGGTCGGCCGTGTCCAAGACGGGCAGGAGCTCCTTCACCAACCGGCCGGCGGCGTTGTCCGCGACCTCCCGCTGGTAGCGCTCCATGCGCTTACGGTAGTTGTCGAACTCGGCTTGCAGGCGGCGGAGCGCGTCGAGGTACTCGTCGCGCTGGCGCTCAACTTCTAGCAGTAGCGAAGCCGGGTCGGCTTCGGCCGCGGGCGCAAAAGTAGGCCCTGCGGTCCCCGTCGCCTGTCCCTGGCCGTCGCCTTGTGGCGTTTCGCCGGCGGTTGCGCCTTCGGCTTCGGGGCCGCGCTCGCCGAGCGGCTGTTCGGCCGTCCCGGAATC
>DAHWQF010000475.1 GCA_027334785.1 Acidimicrobiaceae bacterium | reverse complement strand
TGACGAACTCAGCGGCGTCTTGTCATGGCCGCGTTCGGTGAACAGCTCGGCGGCTACGTCGAGAATCCGGTGGCGGGTGTTGGCGCCGTTGCCGTAGCGTGCGCCCGCCATCAGGGAGCCATCACCGGCTCGCGAATTGTGACCGGGTGCGGGGCAGGAGTATCCACGTCAGAATCCAGGACTCCTGACATGGTGGGGGGGTAGCTGGAAAGATCCCTTGTAGGACAAGGGAAGATCCACCACCTGTGGTCCTGTACCTGAGAGAATTAAGTCGTGCAGGTAGCCGAGGCTCTCGCAGGTGCTGGGATGGGGAGCGTGCGCTCCGGACAGCCACTCCCGTTGCGCCCAGCAGGCTCGGTGGAGATCGGCCCCGCGGCCTGCCTGGTCGAAGACGACGAGGGCGGGATGACCTTCATCTGGGGCATGGCCAGCTCGTGCTGGAAGACCGGGGATGTGGTCGGCCGGCGTCTGGCGGCAGTCACCTTGGTCGCCACCAAAGCCGCCCGACACGGTGAGGTGGCCAAGGCCTTCGGCGTGGACTACGACACCCTGCGCATCTGGAGGCGGTCGTGGGAGGCCGAGGGGGTGGCGGGGCTGCGTCCTGACAAGCGTGGTCCGAAGAAGCCCTCCAAGCTCACCGACGAGCTGGCCGGCCGCATCCGGGCGGCCCGTGGCGAGGGCAAGACCCTCGCCGAGGTCGCGGCGGACACCGGGGTCTCGACAGACACCGTCCGCCGGGCGCTCAGCGGCGCGGCCGCTCAGTTCCCCGCAGGGGCCGACCATGACCCAGGCGACACCCCGGGCAAGACCCTGGAGCCCTTGGCGCCCCCCGAGGCGAGGGACGAGGAGCGTGCCCTGGCGCACGCCGGGATGTTGGCAGGTGCGCCCCCGGTGATCTGTGAGGGGGCGAGCCTTCCCTTCGTCGGGGCGCTGCTCATCCTGCCCACCTTGGCGGTGACCGGCCTGCTCGAGGCATCGGAGAAGGTGCTCGGCCTGCCCAAGGCGGCGTTCTACTCGCTGCGTTCGCTGTTGTTGTCGCTGGTGTTCTGCGCCCTTCTCGGCGAGCCCCGCGCGGAGGGCGTGACGCGCATGGACCCGCCGGCCCTCGGTCGCCTGATCGGCTTGGACCGTGCGCCGGAGGTCAAGACCATCCGCCGGCGCATGCGGGCCTTGGCGGCCCTGCGACGCTCCGAGGAGCTGTTGATGGCCCTCGCCCGCCACCACGCACAGGCTCACCCCGAGGCAATGGGCGTGCTGTATGTCGACGGTCACGTCCGCGCCTACCACGGCGGTGCGGACCTGCCCCGGGCGCACCTGGCCAGGGCAAGGATCGCGATGGCGGCGACCACCGACACGTGGCTCGCGGACTCGGCCGGAGCCGCAGTGCTGGTGTGGTCCTCCCCGCCGGGCGCCTCGCTCACCGCAGAGTTGCGCCAAGCAGCCAAGGCGGTCGTCGACCTGCTCGGGCCCGACGCACATCCGGTCATCTGCTTCGATCGGGGCGGCTGGAGCCCGGCAGTGTTCGCGGAGCTCGTGAAGATGGGCTTCGACATCTTGACCTACCGCAAGGCCCCTCTCGCTCGCGAGCCGCGCTCCGCGTTCCGCCCCTACGAGGTGACCGACACCTTCGGCCACACAAGCGAGTACCTCCTCGCCGATCGGCGCGTGCGCATCTACTACGACCGCCGCCGGCACTACTTCGCCTGCCGCCAGGTCACCAGGCTCGACCAAGACAGCGGACACCAGACACAGGTCCTCACCTCCCGGGCTGCACTGGGGACTACCGAGGTCGCCACGACGATGTTCGGCCGCTGGAGGGAGGAGAACCTGTTCCGCTTCATGCGGCCCCGGGGCCTCGACGCCATGGACTCCTACGCCAAGGTCGAAGACGACCCCGCCCGCATGGTCGCAAACCCCGCCAAGGCCAAGATGAAAAAGAGCCTCGCAGCGGCGCGAGCCGCCGTCGCAGCCGCCAAGCAGGCCGCCTTCGGCAAGGGCCAGGGAGACGACGGGACCGAGGTGGCCTCGGTGAAGCAGGCAGAGACGGCACTCGCCGAGCTCAGGGCCGACTCCAAGGCCCTCCCGGCCAAGGTCGCCCTCGGCGAGGTCCGCCCACAGGCGATGCGCCTCGACGACGAGCGCAAGCGTCTCCACGACGCCGTCCGCATGGCGACCTGGAACGCCGAGCACGTCCTCGCTGCGGCGCTCGGGGCGCACTACGCCCGCGCAGAAGACGAAGCCCACAGCCTCCTCGCCGAGGCGTTCTCCGCCTCCGCGGACCTCGAGGTCATCGGCGACGAGCTCCACGTCCGCCTCGAGGCGCTCTCGGCCCCCCGTCGAAGCCGAGCCATCGCTGCACTTTGCGCAGAGCTCAACGCCACCGAGACGACGTACCCGGGAACGGAACTACGTCTTGTCTACAGCGTCAAGGGCTACTGACCACAGGCGAGCCATCCAGGAGCGGGCGAAAACCCCGAAGTGACTCTCTCTCCATGTCAGGAGTCCTGGATTCCTGGACGCGCAGGGCGGTCGTAGCTGCCGCCGGCCCCGCCAGGTCGTGCTCCCAAATCCGGATTACTTGCCACCCCGCCTCGGAGAGGAACTGGTCGGTCTCGCGGTCGCGCGCCCGGTTGCGCTCGATCTTGGCCGGCCAGTACCACCCATTGACGTCATGGCGGCGGTGCCCATGCTCCGGGCAACCGTGCCAGAAGCACCCGTCAACAAAAACAGCCGTCCGTGATGGGCCAAATACGATATCGGCCTTGCGCCGCAACCCGGGTAGCGGCGGACGGTGGAGCCGGTAGCGGAGCCCGAGAGCGGACAACGCCTTACGCAGCGCGAGCTCAGGGGCCGTGTCTTGCCTTCGCTGGGCACTCATACGCCGGCGAACGGCCTCGCTCGAAGCGAACGGCTCACGCCAGCGTTCAGGCACCCCTGGCCTCTTGGACCTGCCCGGGCTCGCGCTCGAACACCGGCACAGCGCCATGAGGTTGAGAGCGCTCGGAGTCTTCTTCCGCCTGCTCGCCAGTGCCTTGAGGGTCTCCGCTCGACACGTCGAGGTTGCGTATGACTATCACAGCCATGTCGTCTCGGGCGCCGCCCCTCTCGTGGTGGAGCACCGCCCGTTCGACCATTCGGGCCACCTCCCCTGCGCTCGCGCCCGCACTTGCCTTGAGTGCTCGCTCCAAGCCTTCAGTGCCAAAGAAGTTGCCGTCAGGGTCGCGCGCTTCCATGACGCCATCTGTGTAGCAGACCATGAGGTCGCC
>DAHWQF010000474.1 GCA_027334785.1 Acidimicrobiaceae bacterium | reverse complement strand
CGTCGCGCTCCAGGGAAGCCGTGCGCTTCGAGTTCATGACTTCCGACGTTTCCTCGGAAAAACCCAAGGCCATGCTCATTGCCCAGGTAGCCGAGCGGGTAAGGGCGGCCAAAGCGGCCGGGGGAAAGGTCCTGGCGGTGTGCGGCCCGGCCGTCGTCCATACCGGCGCCGGCCCTCAGGTGGCCAGGTTGGTCCACGACGGCTGGGTCGACGTGCTTTTCGCCGGTAACGGCTTTGCCACCCACGACTTGGAGTCCAACGTGCTCGGCACGTCGCTCGGCATATCGGTCCGGGAAGGCGCCCCGGTCGAAGGCGGCCACGCCAACCACCTAAGGGTCATCAATGCGGTGCGCCGTTACGGCTCCATTGCGGCCGCGGTCGAGGCGGGCTATGTAAAAAGCGGGGTCATGTACGAGTGCGTGCGCCGGCGAGTGCCCTTCGTGCTCGGCGGGTCGGTGCGCGACGACGGGCCTCTCCCCGATGTCATCTCTGATGTCGTAGACGCCGCCGACGCCATGCGCGCCGCCCTTCCCGGCGTGCAGGTGGCCCTGATGCTCGCCTCCACGCTCCACGCCATCGCCACGGGCAACCTGCTGCCGGCGTGGGTGGAGACTTATTGCGTGGACATAAACCAAGCGGTCGTCACCAAGCTCGCGGACCGCGGCAGCCACCAGGCCCTCGGCCTGGTGACCGATGTGGGCCTGTTCTTGCGCACCCTCGCCGACCAGCTCTGCTCCGACGCCGCCTGATGACGCCGCCTGATGACGCCGCCTGAGCGAGCCGCATGGGCGAGCGGCATGGGCGAGCTGCATGACTGGGCCGGCCGAGCGAGCCGCATGGGCGAGCTGCATGAGTGGGCAGGCCGAGCGAGCCGCATGAGCGGGCCGGCCGAGCTGGCGAGGTGAGCGGGCCGGCGCCGGCGGCCAAGCCCGGCCTCGGGTGGGGTTGGCGCTACCTCATGTGCCCCCCCGACTTTTTCGGCGTCTACTACGAGATAAACCCTTGGATGCACACCGAGGTGAAAGTCGACCCCGAACGGGCGCGCACCCAATGGGAAGGGCTCGTCGCTACGCTGAAGGGAGCAGGTGCCGAGGTCGAACTCCTCGAGCCGGCACCCGGCCTGCCGGACTTGGTCTTCACCGCCAACGCCGGCATTGTCAACGGCAGGCAGTTCGTCGCCGCCCGCTTCCGCCACCCCCAACGCCAAGGGGAGAGCGCCAAGGACATCGCTTGGTTCTCCGCCCACGGCTACCGCGTGGACGAACTGTCCCCCGGGGCCCACCACGAGGGCGCCGGCGATGCCCTCCCGTTCGGCCCGGTCCTCGTGTCTGGGTACCGCTTCCGCTCCGACGCCGCCTCGCATGCTGAAATCTCTCGCCTGACAGGTGCGGCCGTGCGTTCGGTCGAGCTCGTTGACCCACGTTTGTACCACCTTGACTTGACCTTTTGCCCGCTCGACAACCGGAGGGCCATGGTGGCGCCGCTAGGGTGGGACCGCTACGGGCTCCGGGTGCTCGATTCCCTCGTCCCCGAGCCACTTTTCTTGGAAGACGACGAGGCGCTTTCGTTTTGCGCCAACTCGGTCGTGGTGGGCACCACCGTGGTCATGCCCACCTGCCCGCCGCGTATAGGCCGAGCGCTCGAGGCCTGGGGCTTCGAACCGGTCGAGTGCAACGTGTCCGAACTACTAAAAGCCGGCGGCGGTTGCCGCTGCCTGACGCTGGCCCTCGACATCGAGCTCGGCAAGACCCGCCGGTAGATAGTAGCACGGGACATTGTCGACTCGTCGAGGGAGGAGCTCCGGCCCCTGGGTGTGCGTCGGCCGGTAAGGAGGGTGGGAAGTCATGGTATTTTCCTGGTATTTACGGTGATGCCGTCCTCAATGACAAAGAGGGAGTCGCACCAGTTGCAACGGACGGCCCTCTTGCGCCGGCGCGACTAAAAGTGGAGCGCGAGGCGCAGCCCGTCGTCCACGCTCCGCATGGGCGCTCCCCGCAAAGAACCCAAGCGCTGGCTAAGCCGCCGGCGGTCAACAGTGGCCACCTGTGTCACGTTCACGACCGAGGGCCGGTCGAGCCCCGCGACGCCGCGGGATAGAGCGACGTTGCCTGGCCGGCCGGCAAGCTTGGTATTGGAGGTCACGGCCACGACCGTCACCGTGGCGAGCCGGGAACGGTTGAACCGGTCGTCAGAGATGACTACCGCCGGCCGGCGCTTGCCCGGTCCGCTCCCGGCTGGGGCACCGAAATCGACCCACCACACCTCGCCCCGGGCTACCACTCCCAGAGCCCGCTCTCTACCAGGTCGGCCAGAGCAACCGGGGCCAGGTCCTCGCCGGCGCCTTCGTCGCACGTCTCGTCGATCCGACGCGTGACTGCGTCAGAGCCTTCTTCGTCCAAGAAGCGCCGCAGCGCCCGGGCATAAAGCTCCGACCGGCTCATCCCTCGCTCGGAGGCGAACCTGTCTGCTGCGTCGTACAACTCGTCGGGAACGGACACGGCCACCTTCACAGCTCATGAGTATAACCGTTCATACCACAGCTGGAGTGACATACTTTCCAGTGCTGGGCAAGTTGATCCTGCGGGGGGAGCCGAGGAAGGCGGGGCGCCACACATGGCTGGTGCCGGGCTTAGTCGCGGCCTTGGCGGTGCTCGCCATGGGGAACGCCACGGCCGTCGCCGGGCCTCGGCCCCTCCCACTTCACCTGACGAGGGCTCCGGGGGCCCAGGCGCAGGCCAAAGACGGCCGTTCCCCCAACAGCAGCCCGCACCTGGCCAACGGGCACAAAAGACCGGGCGACTTGCCAGCCAGCCCCACCCCCACCCCTCGGCCAGAACTTCGGCCCGCTCTCAGGCCTGCACGTGCGGGTGGAGGGGACCGCTTCCACCGGCTACCGGGCCGTGATCTACGACGGCAAGACCTTTGTCACCGGCCGCGGCCTGGTCGGCCCGTGGGACGTGACAGTGGTGCCGGAGGCCGAGGGCACGAGGGCCATGCCGTGCCGGCTCGCCCGTCCCCCCACCTGCTCGCCGGCACGGCTCCACAACCGCTACACCAAGCTCACCTACTCGCCGGCTACGAGGACGCTCAGGCTGTCGGGGGCGGTCAACACCGTGGACGGCACCACGGTGAGCCGGTTCGAGACCTACCGGTTCGTGGGCCAAGAGACGGTCGCCTCCACCGTCGGAATACGCTCCGACCGAGCAGCACTGGCCTGGTACTCCCCGTACACGGATTTCCCTCCCAACTGGGAACCGATGTGGGCCG
>DAHWQF010000473.1 GCA_027334785.1 Acidimicrobiaceae bacterium | reverse complement strand
TCACGGCTGTCCCCGAAGCGCCGACCAGTGCGGCCGGGCCGGTGGCTGGCCCTCCGGCGGCGTGACGGAAGGCGATCGCCGGGACGACGAGGACGAAACCGACGAAAGCCCCGAGGAAGGCCAGGGCCGCCAGCGCCCACGCAGCCGCGGAAGCCCAGCCGGCCGCAGACACAACGACGGCCCAGGCCACGGCCAGGACGAGCACCGGGACCGGCACGAACCACCCGTGGCCACCCGCGTGGAAGCCGGCCACGATTACTCCTACCACGGCCGCGGTCAAGACTACGCCTACCAGCCACGGTAACCCGGAGCTGGCGAAGAAGCTGAGCAAGACGACTGCGCCGGCCAAGAGGGCCAGGACGCCTCCCGCCACCCCCAAGAACAGGCCCCGCGCCAAGACGAGGTGGCGCAGGTCGGGACCGGCTGCGCCGGTCGCCATGGGCTGCCGGGACCCTCCGAAACTCTGGTCCATGTCCCGAGCTCCTCTGCTCCTCGGCCCCGATCCTCTAAGGGCCCTTTTGGGGAGAGTCTACGCCATGCCGGGTGCCACTGTGCAGCGGGTAGCCTGCCTCGGCGTGGGAGCGCCCTGGGGTCACCCCCTTGGGTTTGGCTAAACAGTACGAACTAGACAGTACGAACTAGACAGTACGAAGCAGACAGTACGAACTAGACAGTACGAAGCAGTACCAACGCCCAAAGACAAGGAGGACGATATGAGCATCGCTGTGGGGCAGCGCATACCAGACGTGCAGGTGAAGCTCGTTGACCCCTACGGGACCGAGCAGGTCAGCACCGCGGACGTGCTCGGCAAGGGAAAGGTGGTCCTCGTTGGCGTGCCGGCCGCCTTCAGCCCTACGTGCTCGGACACCCACCTGCCAGGGTTCGTGTCGCGTTCTCAAGAAATCCTCTCGAAAGGTATCGACCGGATCGTTTTCACTGCGGTCAACGATGCCTACGTCATGGCCGCTTGGGCGCGCTCGCAGGGGGCATACGGTAAGGTCGCCTTCCTGGCGGACGGCAATGGCGAGCTCGCCAGGGCCATGGGCCTCGACCTCGACCTGTCGGGGGCCGGTATGGGCGTACGCAACAAGCGGTACGCGGCCCGTATCGAAGATGGCGTCATCACGCACTTGGCGGTGGAGGACGGCACGGGCCTCAAGGTGAGCTCGGCCGAAGCCGTCCTTTCCTGGCTCGACTGAGCTTCCGAAGCGCCAACCGCCTTTCCGCAGATACCTAGCGAAACCACGGGTTTGGCCCCTGCGGCCACTCCGCGTAGCATTGCCGGGTCCCTGAGAGCCGCGCCAGCGGGGGTTGAGTATCGTGCCTGCAATGGGCGATCTGGCCCCCCAACCCGCGCTATTGGGGCCGGGCGAAGGCGGTTCTCAACGCGTTCCTAGCTCCGTACCCGCGCCCGATGACGCGGGTTTTGACGCCGCGCCCGACAACGGCCTGCAGGCTCCTACCGACCTAGACGGCGCGCTCGCAGAGCTGCCGAGCCTCCTGGCCCGGGCCACGAGCGGCGTCGAGTTCATATACGAGGCGCTCGACCTCGTGGCCGCCCGCTATGGGCTGCGAGACCTGCTCGTGGTCGTCAACCGCTCCAAACGGCCCCAGATCTTCCGCCTCCGGCGCGCCCCTCTCGAGCTTGAGCCTGGCCCAGTCCCGGCTTACCTCCAAGGAGCGCTCTCGGGCCGGGTGGGCCTCTACGCCGATCCGCCCGTGGTTGGGCCGCTCACGGCTGCCGCCGTCACCAGCCTGATCGAGTTGGCCCTCCGCCTCGACACTCTTCGCCATGACGCGAGCCATGACTCGCTCACGGGCCTGCTCAACCGCCGGAGTTACGAGCTCCTCTTGGACCAGGCCGTGAGCCGCGCCCGCCGTTATGGGTGGCCGTTCGCTCTGGTGCTCGTGGACCTCGACCATTTCAAAGTCGTAAACGACCGCTTTGGCCACGCCGCGGGGGACGCCGCCTTGCGGGCGGTCGGTGTCGAGCTCCGGGCTGCGCTCCGAGGCGGCGACGTCGCTGCTCGCCTTGGTGGGGACGAGTTTGCCCTTTTAGTCGCCGGCGTGGACAACGTGGCATCGCTCTCGCCCATCCTCGGACGCCTCGGTAGAGCCCTCGAGCGGGCGGTGCCCGAGACCACCGTTGGCTTCTCGGTGGGCGTCGCCTGCTTCCCCTCCGACACTGACGACCCTGAGGCCCTGATGGGCCTAGCTGACGAGCGGCTTTACGCCGCTAAAGGGACCGCCCGGTGAAGGCGGGCGGGTGAAAAGACTATGACCGACGCCTTGGAGCTCGAGCTCCGGCAGCTGCCGGGCGTCGTGTTCGTGTCGTTCTCCGAGGACGACGCCGGCGGGTACGTGGAGCTCGTGGTTTTGCCGGGGACCGACCAAGCCCGGGTCCGGGAAGAGGCGGCCAGGTGCATCGCCAACCACCTGGAACACCCGGCCGAGGTCCGTGTGTACGCGCCACCCCAGGCAGAGGCGGCGGCAGCTGCCCCCAAGGGGGAAAGGGTGAGGCTCTCCCTCTTGCTCCCGAGCGACGGGGGAGCGTCGATAGAGGTACAGCTGAGCCGTGGCTCTCAGCGCTCCGCGAGCAGGGCGGTAGCGGGTGACACGGCGGCGATCGGGCGCGCCGTCCTGGAGGCCTTGAGGGGCCTCGGGGCGCGCGCCTCTTTCGACGTGGTCGGGCTTCACGCGCTGCCCTCTGACTGGGGCGCGGGGCTGCTCGCCGTGCTGCGAGATACCACCACTGGCGAGCTGCGCCGTGGGGTGGCGTCGGGGCGCGCTCCCGCTGACGCTGCCGCTCGGGCCGTCCTCGACGCCCTCAACCGCTCGCTCTGAGCTGCCTCGTCAGCCCGGGTGGGCAGCACCATGGTCCCGGCGAGGCGCGCTTGGCGGGTGAGCGCAGCCCTCGCCTAGAGTTGCGTCGCGGTCATGGTGCTTTCGGCTCGCCTTCGTTCGGTAGTTGCGTTGGCCGGCCGTTACCCGGTGTTGGCCGGTGCGGACCTTGACGTGCGGGCCGGCGAGGTCCTCGTGGTCAGAGGGCCCAACGGCGCCGGCAAGACGAGCCTTCTTCGCGTCATGGCTGGGCTGCTCCCCCTCTCCGCCGGCGAGGCAGAAGTGCTCGGGCTCGACCCCTCAGCGGACGCGCGTTCGCTGCGGCCGCTGGTCGGGCTGCTCGGGCACAAGAACGGCCTCTACGACGAGCTGACCGCCGAGCAAAACGTACGCTTCGTAGCTCGCGCCGCCCGGCGCGACCTAGGCGCAGTGCCG
>DAHWQF010000472.1 GCA_027334785.1 Acidimicrobiaceae bacterium | reverse complement strand
CACACCCTCTGCGCGGCGCGCTTGGTCGATGGCTTGCACGACGGCTTGTTGGCACCCATACCTAAATTTGATCCCATCATTGCAGGCAAGTTTCATGGCCTGAGTGGGCGCGATGTTGGCCGATGGGTCGGCCAAGCTAACCAGACCGACTTGGGCCTTGCCGAGGGTGGCAACCCCAGCCTGAGAGGCCGGCGGTGCCGACGAAGAAAGAACACTTGCGACGGCTAGCGCTATGAGCGCACTACTTCTGTTCGCGTACCGCGACCTTGGATAGGCCATCGTTTTGCTGCTTTCTCCGCCGTATGGATTCCTCCTTTTGGGTATCGACCGTAAATGTCACGAACTGTAGTATTTTTACCACTCAACGTGCGCAAATCCTCCCCTCCCAGTAACCAAGGTCGCGTGTTGCACGCGGAGCGGCAGGGATTGCTGCGCGGGCAAGGTCCCCCGAGCAACGTGCGACAAAATAGCTAGACCCAAACCTAGCGGGGCTCCGCCCCAGCCCGATGAAGCCGTGTGGTGATGGTGCCCCCGTCGGTGTCAGTCGGCCTTGCTGGCGAGCGCGGGAGGCCCGCTTGGACGGTGAAGGGGATGCCGCCAGAAAAATGGGGAGGGAGCAAGGGGAAGGACTGGCCGGGAGCTGTTATCGGGGCGGCATCCCCTTCACCTGGAAGCGTGGGCTTTGGCCGGCCTCCCGGCGTGTCAAGGGCACGCTGCGGGACGCCGCCACGGTCCGATGACCCTGCGCTACGCTCCGGGCCGCTCGCTGCGCTCGCTCATCGGCCGGGCTCCGTGTCCTCGCTCTTCGTCCCTTGACACCCCTGGCCCTCGGCCACGGACAGAGGCGCTTCGGCACAGGCGTCCCCGGGAAAGCAACGGTCTCTAGCTGCTGACGCCCGCCACGGGCTTCGCTTGCGCGGTCGTGCCCACGGGTGCTAGCTCAGGCGACCTCGCTCGCTGGCGCCGGCTGCCCCGGTCGGGGGAAGGCTCGCTCGGGGTGCTCAAGCCGCCAGTACTTTGCTGGCGCCGGCCACCGCGCTCGGCGCGTGGGGGGCTTGTCCCTCTTGCAAGCCACTGGGTAGGCTCCGACCGGCGGAGCTTGGCTGGCCAAAAGACCGGCCGTCATGAGCCGCACGTAGCGAACCAGGTGGCCCTCGGTTGAGGGCCGTGCCCGACGACCGGAGCCCAACGATGACCATACCCCGCAGCGCAGCCGAAGTGCTAGAAGGCCACGTCGTCTTCGAGCTCGAGTGCATCGACAGGATGTACGTCAACCTCTACCAACCCAAGCTGGCCTACGCATCGGGGGTGGTGGGCTTCTTCAGGGGCCACAGGGGCATGCCCTTCGCCTCGAGCGCTTTGATGGACCCGATCACCAAGGCCTTCGTGGCCGGTGTCCACCGCTTCGTGAAGGACAACGGCTTGGACCTCGTCGAGCTCAAGAAAGGGGTGCGCAAGGACGACGTCGCCCTGCGCTACCTCGCTGACCACGACGGCTCCGAGGGGGTGCTGTTCGTCGGCCGGGCCCAGGAGAAGGCCTGGGTCTACAGGACCGAGCGCCGCACGAACCCCGTCACGGGCAAGGCTTACCCCTGGCTCGTCCGGGCGACCGCCATGGTCAACGCATTTTACTTCTATTGCTTCGACAAGGACTTCGGGCCGTTCTTCATAAAGTTCTGCAGCTATTTCCCCTATACAGCGAAATTATGCCTGAACGGGCACCATTGGGCACAGCAGCAGGCCAAGGCGGCCGGCATCGGCTTCGAGGCGCTCGACAACGGGTTCCTCTCGGCCGAGGGCCCAGTGAAGCTGCAGAAGATCTGCGACCGGTTGGGGCCTGCCCACATCGAGCGCCTCGTGCGCAAGTGGCTGGGCAAGCTCCCTCACCCCTTTACCGCCGAAGACCGCCGGGCCGGTTACCGCTACGAGGCCTCGGTGCTGCAGGCCGAGTTCTCCTTGACCCAGGTGCTCGACCGGCCGTTGTCTGGTCGGGTCTTCTTCGAGGACGTGGTGAGAGGCAACCTCGACGCGGGACGCGCCGAGCGGGTCTCGCTCGTGTTCGGACGGCGCCTGAGCCGGCGCACACCGGGGCGCTTCAGGACCCGGGTCATCACCGAAGGGGTGGCGCCGTCGCTCCACGCCGAGTACAAGAGCAGCCATATAAAACAGTATTTCAAGCTGGGCCGTGCCGTCCGCACAGAGTGCACAATTAACGACTCCTACGACTTCGGGGTCGGGAGGAAGCTCGTCAACCTGCCCGAACTGAGGAAGATCGGCTTCAGGGCCAACCGGCGTCTGTTGGAGGTGGAACAGGCGAGCTCCGACCCGATGTCTGGCGAGGCCGCCTACGACAAGGTCTGCCGGCCCGTCCACGACGGGGACCAGCGCGTGCCCGGCATGCGCTTCGACGCCCCCACGACCCAGGGCTTGCTCCAGTGCCTGGTGGCCCTCCGGCTACTGCCCGACGGCTTTAGGGCAGCGGACCTGCGAAGGCTCCTCGACCCGAGCCGTGGCGGGCCGGGGGCGACGACCCAGGGCCGCATGAGCTACTACTTGCGCCAGCTCCGCCACCACGGCCTCATCGAGCGCGTCCCGCACACCCACCGCTACCTCGTCACCGACGCCGGCCTCTCCGCGGCCCTGTTCTTGACACGGGCCTACAACCGCTTCATGCTCGACGGCCTCGCCGAGGTCACGGTCGGCGGATGTGACACGGCACCGCTCCGCCGGGCAGTCCGGGCACTGGACGCCGAGCTGAGCCGCCACGCCGTCCGCTCCGGCCTCGCCGCCTGAAATCGACACCATAAACGGACGAGGTACCACAAGCATCTCTTGTCGAACTTGACTCATCAACAACAAGTTTTGGGAGACAATGTTAAGGATTACGGAAAATGTAGGTCCGCGATCACTGAAAATGTAGGTGTTAGCTGAGGGCCTGTGGTGGGTCTCCCGCTATGATAGGTCAGTCCTCCAGCGTCACCTCCTGGTCGAGCAGTTCCGTAACGGCGACAGGCTCGTCACAGTGCGGGCAGGGCCCGCCCAAGCCCAATTTGCGCATGAAAGTGCCGCATTCTTCGCACCTTTGTTGGCCAACGGCCCTTGCCCCACAGCCGTCACACTCATAAACGGTGATCGGCCGGCGCGGTCGAGCGGGCGGGACGACGAGAGCCGGCGAGCGCGCCTGGCGACGCCGGCGCCAAGCTGTCGACCTGCAAGCGTCGCTGCACCAACGGCGCTTGCCCTGGCGGGCGAAGGGCTGCTGGCAGACAGGGCAGAT
>DAHWQF010000471.1 GCA_027334785.1 Acidimicrobiaceae bacterium | reverse complement strand
GGTGCGCCGTCGCCTCCGGGCCGCTGCAGCCGTCGGTTTCATATGTGTCATATATGCGGGCATCACCGCCGGCACCGGCCTGGCCGGCGCTTCACAGGCAGCCGCGGAAGGCAGCGGGACTTGGCGCGCAGTCGCCTCTTTCCCCTACTCATCGAGTGAGCTCGGCGACGTCGACTGCCCCTCGGCGGTGGTGTGCCTGGCGACCGGGGTCAACGCCGCTGGGCTGGCTGGGCTGGTGCTGGCCACTTACGACGGTGGCAGGCGATGGGCCACCGTCGAGATTCCGGAAGGTAAGCCGGCGGGCGTCGTCTGCCCATCGGCAACGGTGTGCGAACTCGTCGGCTCGGGCGTCGGGCGCGCTCGCCTCGGCGCCATAGCGCTCCGCAGCTCCGACGGCGGACGTCACTGGTCCCCGCAGCGCGTGCCGGTCGGGAGCTACGCCTTGGCTGCCATCGCCTGCCCCTCGCTAGATGTCTGTGAGGCCGTAGGGATCGTGCCGGCGGGCTATGGGGGAGTGGCGCTTCGCACCACTGACGGGGGAGAGCACTGGGACGTGCAGCACCTGCCCAAGGGGACGGGCGGCCTTTCGGCCGTGGCGTGCCCTTCGTCCAAGATGTGCGTTGCCGTTGGCACCGACCTGCGCTTCGGGTCAGTCGTGGTGCAAACGAGTGACGGCGGCGCGCACTGGTCAAGCGATCGCGTCCCGCCCGGGACAGGAGGGCTTACGGGCGTGGCCTGCCCATCGACCCGCTCATGCATCGCGGTGGGGCAGACGAAGTCCGGCGGCGGGGGGTTCGGCGGCGGGGGGTTTGGCGGAGGCCGCTTCGGCGCCGGAGAGCGCAGGGCCGCCGGAGAGCGCAGGCCGGGCGGTGGCCGCTTCGGCGCCGGAGAGCACGGTGCCGCCGGGTACCCCGCCGGCGGGGCGGCCCCAGGCGGCGCCGTTGTCCGTACGAGCGACGGAGGTCGCCACTGGAACTCGGTGCGCCTGCCGGCCACGGGCCACCTCGAGGGCGTCTCGTGCGCCTCGCGCACGGAGTGCTTCGCCGTTGGCAAGGTCGCCCGCGGTTCCACGGGGGAGGTGCTAAGGACCCTGGACGGCGGCAGGAGGTGGGCAGCCTCGAACGGCCCACCGGGGATAGGGCTCTACTACTCCGTTTCGTGCGCCTCCACCTCGGTATGCCAGGCCGTGGGGACCAACCCCTCGGGGTCTGCCGGCGATGCGGCTGCGACCTCCGATGGCGGTACGACGTGGCTGGCGGAGGGGCTGTCGGGGACCAACCTCTTGTACACAATTGATTGCTCGTCACCCTCGATTTGCGAGGTCGCAGGCGTTGGCGCGTCGGGCACAACTGCGATCTCGCTCCGCAGCACGGACTACGGGCGCTCCTGGGCACGCCGGGCACTTCCAGGCGCTATCGGCTATTTCGGCGCCTCCGGCCTGGACTGCCTTTCGGCCTCGCTTTGCCAGGCGGTGGGGGCTAACGCCTCTGGCACTACCGGCTACGCCGTCCGCGCCGAAGCGGTCTCCTCCAGCCACCTTGCTAATAGCTCCGCACACGCCGGCCTGGGCTGGTCGGCCCAACGCCTGCCCGCCGGCACCGGCCCTTTGAACTCAGTCTCTTGTGCCTCGGCTTCTGACTGCGTTGCCGTCGGGCTGGGCCGAACCGGCAAGGTGGCGCTCGCCTTGGGGACGCTCGACAGGGGGGAAAGGTGGCAAGTAGGACAGGTCGGAGATGTCGCCAGCGCGCTCGATGCCGTGGCCTGCCCGATCCGGTCTTTTTGTGAGGCCGTCGGCTTGGGGGCCACGAAATCAGGCGGCTTTGCTGCGAGCACAAGCAACGAAGGCCTCACATGGGCCGCCCAGCCGCTCCCGTCGAGCACAGGCGAACTCGACGGAGTGGCTTGCAGCTCGGCCCGGGTCTGCGAAGCGGCGGGCATGACCTCGACGGGGTTCCTCGGTGCGGCCTTGCGGACGACCGACGGCGGTGCGCACTGGGTCCCTCAACCGCTGCCCGCGACGACCGGTCCCCTCGCGGCCCTCGCCTGCCCGACCGCAACGGTCTGCGAAACGGTGGGGGTGGTCGCGAGCAAGACCGTGGAGGAGGGTGTCGCCTTGCGCACCAACGACGCCGGGAGATCGTGGGGCAGGCAGCGGCTCCCTGCCGGCGTATCTGCGATGGACGCGCTGACCTGCCCCTCGGCCGCTGAATGCTACGCCCTCGGCCAGACAACGACCACCACCCTCGTCTTGCGCTGGCAAAGATGAGGGCCCGGCTGAGCCCGGTCGCCACCGGAGGAAGGTCGCCTGTCGTGGCACTCGGCGGCAGTTCGCTAACCTCGGGACGATGCCGAGATCTAACCAGGGCCTCGGGGCCATCGAAAGGGCCGAACTCGACAACGGGCTGAAGGTAGTTGTTGTCCCTGAGCCTGGAGCGACGATCGTCGGGGTAACCGTCGTCTACAACGTCGGGTTCCGCTCCGAACCAGAGGGCCGGACCGGGTTCGCCCACCTCTTCGAGCACATGATGTTCCAAGGCTCGGCCAACGTCGCCAAATTGGAGCATGCTCGCGCGGTCGAATCGGCTGGAGGCGTGTTCAACGGCCACACCCGCGCAGACGTGACCGTCTACTACGAAGCCCTGCCTTCGCCCGCTCTCGAACTGGCCCTCTACTTAGAGGCCGACAGGATGGCGGCGCTCGCCCTCACAGAAGAAAACCTGCGCAACCAGGTCGCCGTCGTCAAAGAAGAGATAAGGCGCAATGTGCTCAACCGGCCCTACGGCGGGTTCCCCTGGATACCTTTGCCGGCGGTCGCCTTTCGCTCCTACCCGAACGCCCATAACGGCTACGGTGACTTTACCGACCTCGAGCAGGCCACCCTGGCCGACGGCCGCGATTTCTATGCGCGTTATTACAGTCCTGCCAACGCTGTGCTGACGGTCGTAGGCGGTTGCCGTACAGAAGACGTCGTGTTGCTGGCGGAGCGGCACTTCGGCGGGGTCCGTCGCCGGCGGGCACCCAAGCACGGGCCTTTCCCCGAGCCCGCCTTGAAAGCTGACCGCCACCAGAGGGCCGGCAGTCCGCTGGTGCCACAGCCGGCGTTCGCCATCGGCTACCGCACGCCTGACCCCATCGGCGAATTCGACTCTTTCCTCCCGTACTTCATGCTGGCGGAGCTGTTGGCGAACGGGGAAGCCAGCCGTCTCCGCCGGCGCCTCCTGCACCAGGACAAGAGCGCTACTGACGTGGCCGCCTACATCGGCACCTTTGGGGACGACGCCTTC
>DAHWQF010000470.1 GCA_027334785.1 Acidimicrobiaceae bacterium | reverse complement strand
GGGCGCCTCTCGGTGGCGCCGGCTCGTGCCCACGGGCAGGGTGCGCGACCGCCGGGGCGGCGCCACTGGTCAAGGAGGAGGCAGCTGAGGAGGACGAACCGATAGCCGTGCCGCACCGCATGCAGTAGACGACCGGGACCATGAGCGACGCCTGTCCAGCCGCCTCATCCGGGGCAGGGAGCACAGTGACGGTGCGGTAGCGGGCGGTGACCGGCAGGCTGGCGCCGCAGCGGCTACAGCGCGGTACCCCCTCTGACGCCGCCATAGCCCCCAGGGCCCTGAGGGCCTCGACGGGTTCGCCGAAGCGTAGCTCGTGGCCCGGTCCCGCTTGGGGGCCCTTCACGAGGTCGAGGACGACCTGGCGGGTACGGTCGAGGCTCACTCCGAGCTGTTCGAGCACCTGCGCGCCCACGCCTTCGCCTTCGCGCACGAGCCCGAGCAACATGTGCTCGGTGCCTATGTAGTTGTGGCCGAGCTGCAACGCCTCGCGAAGCGAGAGCTCTAGCACCTTCTTGGCCCTGGGCGTGAACGGCGGCGAACCAGTCGGCGTTCCCGTGCTCGCTCCGACGGTCTCCCTCACCTTTTCCTGGACGGTATCGAGGCGGACACCGAGCGCCGCCAGCGCCTGTGCGGCAACGCCCTCGCCCTCGGCGACCAGACCGAGCAGTATGTGCTCGGTCCCGATGAAGTTGTGGTTGAGCGACCTGGCCTCTTGCTGGGCGACCACCAAGACGTGGCGCGCCCGTTCCGTGAAGCGCTCGAACACTCAACCATCTTCGCGCCGGCTAGGCTTCATCGGCAGTGAAGCCGAAGACGGGCGGGCGGCGGACCGCGGCCTTGGCAGCAGCAGTACTGAGCTTGTTGCTTTCTGCGTGCGGCGGCCACGGCAAACCGAGCGCCAGCAAGCCGACCACCACCACTACGCCGCGTGCGGCTGTGCCGCGCGCGACGCGGCCTCACTCGAAGAAACCGAAGAAGCGCCACGCGCGGCTGATACCACACCACCGTCCTCTTTGCCCGCTCACCGGCTTGCCGGCACCAGGAGGGCACGTGCCTCGACATGCAGCTCTGGCCGTCAAGGTCGAAAACTTGCCGCAGGCTCGCCCCCAGTGGGGGCTGGACAAAGCCGACATCGTTTTCGAGGAGCCCGTGGAGGGCTCCATAACAAGGTTTATCGCAGTGTACGACTGCAGTGGTGCGTCACGGATCGAGCCGGTGCGCTCGGGCCGTTTCGACGACCCCAGGATCTTGGAGCCGCTTGGGAAAATGCTGTTCGCCTACGCAGGTGCCATCCAGCCCGTGGTCAACGAGATCGACTCTCGCCATTCTCTGCTAGAAGACGTCGGTATCTTCAAAGCACCCGACGCCTACACGCGCGACCCCGACCGGCTTTCCCCGCACAACCTCGTCACCTCCACCAAGGCCCTCTACGCTGCTGCCAAGAGCCTCGGGTACCCCGAAAAACCTCCCCATGCCATCTTCAGTTATGGGCCTCCTGTCCCCGGTGGCACACCGGCGTCACAGGTCGATATCCGCTCCCCGCTCGACGTCACGACTTGGAGCTGGCACCGCTCGACCGGGCTCTGGTACCGCTCCTACTCCGATACCGGACCGGCTGTTCAGGGCGACGGAGCGCAGATCGCGGTTTCCAACGTGATCGTCATGCTCGTGCATAATGACGAAACCCCGTGGGTCGAAGATGCCACCGGTGCACATGAATATGTCGTCAACCTGAGAGGCAGCGGCGCGGCGTGGGTTTTCCGTGATGGCAGGCAGTACTTTGGCCGGTGGGAGCGCCCCCGACTCGCGGACCCGGCTGTCTTCGTCGAGCAAAACGGCACCAAGATCAAGCTCACCCCGGGTAAGACGTGGGAAGAACTGGTGCCTGTAGGGGGCACCGGCCCCTCACCGACCTGGACCGCGAGCGTGTCCGTCAAGCCCTGACCCGGCTTGCCTGCCATGCTGGTGGGCGTGATGGCCTTCTTGCATCGAGCCGTGGGGGCGCTGGACAGATTTCAGCTAAGCCACGTGTGGCTCGCCTTCCCGGTCGCGGTGTTCCGCAAGTTCAGCAACGACCAGGGGGGTGGCCTTTGCGCCCTCATTGCCTACTAAGGATTCCTCCCCGTCTTCCTTCTTTCTTTTGCTCGTCTTTGCAGCCGGCTCGGGTTGCAGCCGGCTCGGGTTCGTCCTCGCCGCCGACCCCAGCCTGCAGTCCAGGGTTTTGCAGACGGTTGAAGCGTCCTTCCCGACGTTGACCATTGGCCGCTCCAGGCGGTGGGCGAGCGACCGCTAATGGGCGGCCGCACGACCCCTACGCGGCGAGCCGCTCGATCGTGCCGGCGAGCGTGGCTTCGGCAAGCGAGGGCAGGACCAGGTCAGCCAGGCTGAGGTCGAGATGAGCCGGCATTGCCGTAGGCACGCCTACGCACGCCAGCCCCGCATTTTTGGCTGCTTTGACCCCGTGCAACGAGTCCTCCACTGCCAGTCCCTCCCTCGGGGTGATGCCCAACTGACGGCAGGCCAGCAAGTACGAGGCCGGGTCGGGCTTGGTCACCCCGCAGTCGTCGAAACAAGCGACCACGGGGAACCGGGTAGCGAGGTCAAGCCGAGCCAGGTGCTCCTCAATCCAGGAACGGGGGGAACTGGAGGCAATGGCGACAGGGAGCCCGGCGGCGTCCGCCTCGCCCAACCAGTCTGCGACGCCCGGGCGGAGCGTGCTGCTATGCACCAAGGGGGCGGCGACCTGGCGCGTGCGTGCTCGGATCTCCGCCTCGTCGAGGTCTAGCCCAGTGCGCCGGACCAGTTCACTGACGGGGTCGAAAGTGCCCGGCCCTAGGCCGGTGCCAATACAGGTTGCCCATTCGTCAAGCGCGAGGTCCTGGCCGAAGGATGCCCAAACCTCCCGCCAGGCAAGGTAGAAAGGCTCTTCTGTCTCTACGATCACCCCATCGAAATCGAATATAACTGCCCGAACGGCCATAACTTCCTTTCTCGGCTCGCGGCGTGCCCGGGTCGGGTAGAGGCTCCCGCCTCGTTGGGCACGCCGCCCTGCTGACATATTGCCCGAAACCTGGGATGGAGGAGGTGAGCGACCTCATGCCCGGTCGGAGGGACGGCCCTGGCGGGGGTGGCGCCGGCGGCGGGCCGGCGGCGGGCCGCAGCCGCCCGAAGGGCCCCGCCGCCAAGGACCCCGCCGACAAGGACTCCGCCGCCAAGGACCCCGCCGCCTCCGGCCGCGCCGGCTCCGACCGTCGTGCGACCGATCCCGGTGGCGCGGCTCGGACCGGG
>DAHWQF010000046.1 GCA_027334785.1 Acidimicrobiaceae bacterium | reverse complement strand
GTGATGCCGAGCGACCAGGACGTCGTTTTCGAGCGTTTTTTCGACCAGGCCGCGGGGATGCAGCTCGTCGTGCACGCGCCCTTCGGCGGCCGGGTCAACCGGGCGCTCGGGCTGGCGCTGCGAAAGCGCTTTTGCGTGACTTTCGACTTCGAGTTGCAGGCGGCCGCCAACGACGATGCGGTCATCCTCTCTCTTGGCCCCCAGCACAGTTTCCCCCTCCCCTCGGTGCCCCGCATGGTGCACCCGAATACCGCCCAGGCCACGCTCGAGCAGGCCGTGCTGGCGTCGCCGATGTTTACTTCCCGCTGGCGCTGGGACCTCTCGCGTTCGCTCGCGATATTGCGCTTCCGGGGAGGAAAGAAAAACCCTCTTCCCGTTCAGCGGATGGAGGCAGACGATTTGATGGCGGCCATATTCCCAGCGCTTGCTGCCTGCCAGGAAAACACGCCGCCGGGCCCGGTGGAGCTCCCCGACCACGTCATCGTGCGCCAGGTCCTCTACGACTGCCTTCACGAAGCGATGGACATAGACGGCCTTTGCTCGCTCGTTTCTGGACTGCACTCTGGAAAGATCAGGGCGCACTTCGTCGACTCCGTCGAAGCGTCTGTCCTGGCCCACGAAATCGTAAACAGCGAGCCTTACACGTACCTGGACGACGCCCCCCTCGAAGAAAGGCGCGCTCGGCAGGTGCAACTGCGCCGAGGCCTTCCCGTCGAGGCGCGCGACCTTTCCCGTCTTGACCCCGCGGCGGTCGAGAAGGTGAGGGCAGAGGCGGCACCGAGCCCCCGAAGTGCCGACGAACTGCACGACCTCCTCCTGTCCACGCTTGTCCACCGGCCCAAGCCAGACTGGGAGGAGCCTTTCGGAGCCCTGGTGGCGAGCGGCCGGGCCATGCGCGCGCTTCCCGTCGGCGCCGGCCCGGAGCAGCTCTGGTGTGCCACAGAGCGGCGAGAATGGGCCGAGGCCCTCTTGCCGGGTGCCCACTTCGAGCCCGACTACAGGCTGGGGACGCCGCAGCAGACTGACCCACCGGACCCGGACGAGGCGGCGGCGCTGGCTTTGCGGGGCCACCTGGGGCTGTGCGGGCCAGTGGCAGTGGAGGCCCTTGCCGGCGAGTGCGGCCTCGCTTCGACCAGGGTGTTGGTCGGCTTGGCCCGCCTGGAGGCCGAGGGCTTCGCCATGCAAGGCAATTTCGACCCCTCGCTCGGCGTCGGCCAACAGTGGTGCGCCCGTCATCTTTTGGCACGGATCCACGGGTATACCCAAAACCGCTTACGACGGGAGACCAAGCCGGTCAGTGCGCAGGAGTTCATGAGGTTCCTGCTGCGCTGGCAGCACGTCGCGCCCGGGACACGCCGGCAAGGCCGGGCTGGGCTCCTCGCTGTCATCGAGCAGCTCCAGGGGTGGGAGGCGGCCGCCGGGGCTTGGGAGGAAGCTGTCTTCCCGGCCAGGGTCGAGGGTTACCAAGCCCGCTGGCTGGACGAGCTGTGCCTGTCGGGGGAGGTCGCCTGGGGACGGCTGTCGGTGCGCGGCCAGCAGGGCGAGCGCAGCGGCCGGCGGGGGGCGTCCACCCCCTCTCGGGCTACGCCGGTCACATTTGCCCTTCGGCCGGAACTGTCTTGGTTGGTGCCGGCCAGGCGGGGCAATGTTGTGCCCGAGGAGCCGCCCCACGGCGCCGGTCGCGACGTGCTCGATGCGTTGCGAGAGCGGGGCGCCATGTTTATATCGGAGCTCCCCGCGACCACGGGGAGGCTCCCCACGGAGGTGCAAGAAGGCCTCTGGGACCTCGTCGCGCGGGGTTTGGTGACCGCCGACGGCTTCAGCGCGGTCCGCTCGCTCTTTGCTGGGCGGGAGGTCTGGGCGCGCCAGCGTCTCCCCGAGCGCCGTCATCTCTTCCAGCGCCGGCATTACGGCACCTCACCCCTCCCTGGTGCCCGGGCGGCTCTGCGCCAGCCCTCCGGGGGGCGCTGGGCACTCTTCACCTCCGGCGAGGGGCCCGCTGGCGCTCCGGCAGACGAACTGGCCGAGCTCGTCGCCGGACAGGTCCTCGCCCGCTGGGGGGTGGTCTTCTGGGACCTCGCCTCCTACGAGGGCCTCTCGGTGCCGTGGCGGGACGTCCTTTGGGCTCTCCGGCGCTTCGAGGCTCGAGGTATCGCGCGGGGCGGGAGGTTCGTGAGCGGGTTCGCCGGCGAGCAGTACGCGTTGCCAGAAGCCCTGGAGGAGTTGCGCCACACGTCCCGGAGCCAGCGCAAGGGCGAGCTCGTGCGGCTCTCGGGAGTGGACCCGCTCAACCTGACCGGGGTCGTGCTGGCCGGCAAAAGGGTGCCGGCGCTCCGAACCAGTTCTGTGCTCCTGCGCGACGGGGAGTTCGTGCCATCCTCTGTGGCAAGCCAAAGCCCGCCCGGCGATTTGGCCACCATAGGGCGGTAGCGTCCAGACATGGAGCCGTGGTTTCCCGCAGCGGTGGAACGCTCGCGCAACAGCCTCGGCACGCTGTGCTCGGGCCTCTCGCCTGAGCAGACGGAGTTTTAGGCAGCGGTCGTGGTCGGCCCCGACGAGATCCGCTCGGCCGAGGCACGTCTACGAGGCGTTGTGCGGGCGACGCCAACGGTCCACTCAAGCGCGCTGTCGTCCATCACCGGGCGCGACGTCTATGCCAAACCCGAGCAGTTCCAACGCACCGGCTCGTTCAAGATCCGAGGCGCCTTCAACAAGATCGCGGCCATCGCAGCCGAGGGGGCAGACGGCGAGGTCGTAGCTGCCTCCGCCGGCAACCACGCGCAGGGTGTCGCCTTGGCGGCCACGCTCAACGGTCTGCGCTCGGTCGTCTTCATGCCCGAAGGAGCCTCTCTGCCGAAGGTCGAGGCGACCCGCCACTATGGCGCCGAAGTGCACCTCCAGCCGGGGAGCGTCGACGACGCCATCGCTGCTGCCAAGGACTACTCGAAAGCGAGCGGCGCCTGCTACGTCCCCCCCTTCGACGACCCGCTCGTCATAGCCGGGCAGGCGACGGTGGGCACGGAGATCGCCGCGGAGGTGCCACAGGCCGGCATCGTGGTGGTGCCCGTAGGTGGCGGCGGGCTCCTCGCCGGGGTCGCGGCGGGGCTCAGGGCGGCCGGCTGCCAGGCCAGGGTCATAGGGGTGGAGGCGGCCGGTGCGCCGGCCATGCTGAGGGCCCTGGATCAAGGCAGGCCCGTCACCCTCGAAGCCACGGACACGATGGCGGACGGCATAGCGATCCGCTGCGTTTCGGAGCTCACTTTGCAGCACGCCAAGGCGCTCGCAGAACGCGTCGTCACGGTGGACGAGGAACAGATCAGCCGGGCGGTGCTGTTGCTGCTCGAACGTTGCAAGTGGGTGGTGGAGCCCGCCGGCGCCGTTCCGCTGGCTGCCCTCCTGGCAGGGGCTGTCCCTAGCGACGGCCCGGTGGTCTTGGTCCTCTCGGGAGGCAATGTGGACCCGCTGCTGCTCACCCGCATCGTGGAGCACGGCCTCACCGCCGCCGGGCGCTACCTGACCATCCGCGTTGTGCTGGCGGACAAGCCTGGCGCGCTCGCGGCGTTGGCCGCTTCGGTCGGGGAGCTCGGCCTCAACCTCGTCTCTGTGGAGCACCGCCGTTCGGGTGCCCCGGTGGGAGTGAGCGAGGCTGAGGTACAGCTCATGCTCGAGACTCGCGACCCAGCACATAGGGACGCCGTGGTGCCGGCCCTGCGCGCCCGCGGTTTCCGCGTACGCCCCTGACGGCCTGCCCAGGGAGACGGTGCCGTGGAGACGACCCGGGAGCACTTCGAGCGCCTCGTGGCCGAAGCTCTGGACAACATCCCCGAGGAGCTCGCCAAGTTCATGGACAACCTCGCCGTGTTCGTTGAGGACTGGCCGACCGCGGCCCAACTGGCCGGCGTGAGAGGCACCCTCCTCGGCCTTTACCAGGGGGTCGACTTGACCCGCCGTTCCCCGGTCTCCTATGTCGGTGCCATGCCGGACCGGATCACGATCTTCAGGGGACCGATCAGCGCCATCGCTCGAGACGAGCAAGAGCTAGTCGAAATCGTCACCAGGACCGTCATCCACGAAGTTGCGCACCACTTCGGCATCACAGACCGGCGCCTGTCCGAGCTCGGGTGGGGTTGAGCACGGCCGTGCCCAGAGGCGCGGCACGGCCTCAGGCTGGGGCCGGCTGGAGGCTTCGGGCTGGGCCGGCAGCGTGGGGATTCGGGCTGAGGCCGGATGGAGCTTTTCGGGCTGGGCCGGCAACGTCAGGATTCGGGCTGAGGCCGGATGGAGCTTTCGGGCTGGGGCCGGCCGGCGCCGGACAGCTCAATGCGGCGGGCCAGGTTGACCGCATGGTCCCCAAGACGCTCGTAGAACCGGCCTAGCAAGGTGACCTGCGCGCCGACATCGGGGGGCATGGCCGCGTGTGCCACTTCGTTGGTAAGCCTCTCGTGGAGGATGTCGAGCTCGTCATCCGCCTCGTCCAAGCCGGCCCAGGCGGGCGCGCGCCTCACGTAGCTGTCCGTTGCCGTCCGCCACATCTCGAGCGCCACCTCGGACATGCGCTGCACGATGCCCCGGGACTGGGGCGACATGTTCGGCCCCACGTTGCCTACGGCGCGCTGCGCTATGTGCTCGGCGAGGTCGGCACTGCGCTCGAGCTCAGGCAGGATGAGCAACAGCCCGATCAGCCAGCGGGCTTCGTCGTTGGCGGGGACGTAGCGCTCGAGCTCCCGCCAGATCGCCTCGGACAGGCTCCCGGTCAGCTCATCGACCGATTCGTCCCCCGCGACGACCCGACTCCCCTCGGATGGCTCACCGCCCAAAAGAGCGTCGGTGGCTTCCGCCAGCGCCTCGACGACAAGGGAGAACACGTGCGCAACCTGGCGCTCTATGGCCAAGCCATTGTCGCGGTCGCCTCCCACCGGCACCGGTCTACTGCGCGAAAGGCAGGCGGCAGGCGCACTGGGGGAGCGAATGGGAGTGCTCGGTGGCCCGAAGTCGAGGACTACCACTTAAAGTGGTTTGTGAAACACTAACAGAGTCGGCGTACCCACCTCCGAGACGACGGCTACAGTCGGCCTCGGGGCCACCCTTCTCCTCGACCGGGCGGACGACCCCGAAGAGCCCATCTGCATTTACGCGGACCCGGCCGGGCACCCCTTTTGCATCTTCGTAGCCCGTCCCAAGCTGTAGCCAGCTGCGCGGGAGCTCCCCAAGTCGCGGGGCCGTCACCGGCCACCTTTCTTGAAGCGCTCGTTGGCCAGTTGGGCAAAGGTGGACAAGCACTCGGGGTTGGCGAGCGTGCTCGGCGCCAAAGCGTCGTCGGCGGGCACGCCCGAAAGGAGCCGCTTCACGGGGACCTCGAGCTTCTTGCCTGACAAAGTGCGGGGGACCGCGGGCACGAACAGGACCCTGTCGGGGACATAGCGTGGAGAGAGCTCCCGCCGCACGGCGGCGCGGACCTCCTCGGCGAGCTCGTCTTCCCCGAAGGCAGTGCCCTCTTTCCCAACCAGGAAAAGCCAGATCTCGCCCGGCCCACCGCCGGGATCCTCCAGGTGGACGGCGAGGCTGTCGGCGACTCGCGGAAGGCTCTCTATGACCGAGTAGAGCTCAGCGGTGCCGGCGCGGACCCCGCCGCGGTTCAACGTCCCGTCCGACCTCCCGGAGATGACGAGGCTCCCCCGGCGGGTCAAGACGGCCCGGTCGCCGTGCGCCCACACGCGCCCGCCCGGGAACCGCTCGAAATAGGCGGCGCGGTAACGAGTCCCGTCGTCCCCCCACAAGCCCACTGGCATCGACGGCAGCGGGCCGGTCAGCACCAACTCGCCCTCCCGCCCCACCACCGCTCGGCCCTCATCGTCGTACACCTCGACCTTGGCACCGAGGCACCGGCACGAGATCTCGCCCGCCCATACGGGATGGAGCGGGCTCGGGCCGACAAAGCCGGTGCAGACGTCGGTGCCCCCGCTGAACGAACCCAACATCAGGTCCTCTTTCACCGCTTCGTACACCCAGTGGCCTGCGGACGCCGGCAGGGGCGAACCGGTGGACCCGAGCGCCCTCAAGGAGCCAAGGTCCTGCTCCGATGGGTGCAACCCTGCCTTCATGCAAGCCACGAGGTAGCTCGCCCCGACACCGAGGCAGGTCGCGCCCGCCTTCGCCGCCGCCTCCCAAAGGGCCTCCGGTGTGGGCCACCAGGGGTCACCGTCGAACAGGATGACGGCCGAACCGGCGAGCAGGGCCGAGATGTTGAAGTTCCACATCATCCACCCCGTCGTCGTGAACCAGAAGAAGCGGTCGCCTGGTCCGACATCGAAGTGCAGCCGCAACGTCTTGGCGTGCTCCAAGAGGATCCCCCCATGGCCGTGCACGATCGCTTTCGGCTTACCCGTGGTTCCCGAGGAGAAAAGGACGTAAAGGGGGTGCTCGAAGCCGACCGCTGCGAACTCGAGCGGGCCGCGCTCGGCGATAAAGGAGCTCCACGAGGCCCAGTCTCTTGGTGGGGGGCGCTCGGCGTCCAGGTAGCCCAGCCACACCGCTTCGCGCACCGACGACAGGCCGGCTTTTATGGCCTCTGCTTCCCGGCGGCGGTCGAGTGTCTTCGCCCCGTAGCGGTAACCGTCCGCGCTTATGAGCACCGCCGGGGCGACCTGCGAGAGGCGGTCGAGCACGCCGGCCACTCCCATCTCGGGTGCACAGCAGGCCCAGACCGCCCCCAGGCTGGCACAGGCGAGGAGCGCCGCCAGGGCCTCGGGGACGTTCGGCAGGTAACCCGCCACGGCGTCCCCCTTGCTCACACCGGCTCGCATCAAGCCGGTCCGGAGCCGGGCAACCAGGTCGGACAGATCGTCCCAGGAGAGCTCGGAGGGGGGCCTGGTCTGCGAGAGCGCCACGACGGCCACGGACCCTGGGCCGGCTGGCGGTGCGACGAGCATCCGCTCGGCGTAGTTGAGCTCACCCCCCCGGAACCACCGCCAGCCAGGGACCCTGGTCGGGTCGCGCTCGAGGGCGCAGTCGGGCTGCCGGCGCCAGGTGACGCCAGCGAGGCGCGCCACGTCCGACCAGAACTGCCCCGCCGTAGCCTCGTCCACCGACGACTCCCACGCGTCTTGGTAAGAGGAAAAGCCGCGCTCCGCGCACCACCGCCCCAGCTGAGAGATAGCCTTACGCTCCGGAGGCGCCTCCCAGAGCAGTTCCCCTGCTGCGCCCGCCGGCTCAGCTCCACCCCGGCTCTCCCCCGAGGTAGCGCTCCCAGCCCCTCCCGAGGCCCTCCGGCCCACCTGTCCGTCCAACCCCGATGCCCCGTCAGCTCTCGGCCAGCGCGGCGAGAGCGCTCCCGCTCAGGCGGTAGATGGTCCATTCGTCTTGGGCTTTTGCCCCGAGCGAGGCATAAAAACTGGTCGCCAGCTTGTTCCAGTCCAGCACTGACCACTCGAGGCGGGCGAAACCACGCCGCGCGCACTCCCGGGCCAGTTCCTTCAGCAACGCGGCCCCGTGGCCCTGGCCCCGATGGGCCGGTTGGACATAGAGGTCCTCGACATAGATCCCGTGCACGCCGCGCCAAGTGGAGAAGTTCAAGAACCAAAGGGCACAACCGACGACCTGGCCGCCCGCCAGCGCGACATGGCCGAAGAGAGCCGGCCTAACGCCGAAGAGTGCGGCGTGAAGCTGTGCCTCGGTGAGCACACAGCACTCCGATGCACGCTCATAGGCAGCCAGTTCGTGTACTAGGCCCACGATGGCCGGCACGTCGTCGGGCTCGGCGGTGCGGACAAGAGGATCAAGCAGGTCCATCCAAGGATTATCCAACGCCCGTTACTGCCGCGTCACCTCGGGCGAGCCCTAAGAGCCGCCGTGGGCTTCCCGGCCCTCGCTGTCGAAGTCGCAACAACCTCGCCTAGAGTCGAGGTCAAATGGGTGGCCTGTCCGACATCGCTGAGGTCCTTTGGTGCCGTCGGCGAGGCTAGGGTCGCCGCGGTGGTGAAGAAAGTTGTGAGCTGAGGGCTGGGTCCCCGCATGGCAAGCGGCTGCGCAAGATGAACCCTGCCAGTGGGAGAGGCGATCACGTTCCCGAAGGCATTTCTTTCACCCACCTCGACGAGCCCCTTTTCGATGGGTCCAACGCGACCAAGCGGGACTTGGTCGAGTACCTGGACGGGGTCAGCGAACGGATAATCCGCGGGCTCGAAGGCCGGCCCCTCTCGGTTATAAGGGTGCACCGCGGCCACGATGCCTTCATGCAAAAGAACATGCCTAAATACGCACCTGCTTGGATCCCGACGGCGAAGTTTTGGGCGGGCACCTCCAAACGGGAGGTGTCATACGCGTTGTGCAACGACCGCCGTACCCTGTTGTGGTTTGCCAACCAAAGAGCCATCGAGTACCACCCCGCCTTGGTGCGGGCCGACCGCCCGGACCGCATGACTCATATCGTCCTCGACCTCGACCCACCCGGTGAAAATGACTTCAAGATGGCCGTGCGCGCCGCGCGCTCGGTCCACCAAGCCCTGGGCGAGCTTGGCCTTGAAGGAGCGGTCAAGACAAGCGGCGCCAAGGGCTTGCACGTGTTCGTGCCCATCGCCGACCTGGCGTCGGCCGACGCGGCCGCCGCCACCCGGGCACTGGCAGCCCGGGCCGAAGCTCTCAACCCGGAGGTGGCTACGACAGAGTTCATGAAGTCCCAACGCGACGGCAAGGTGTTCGTCGACTCGACCAGAGCGGGCACAGCAACAGTGGTTGCCGCCTACAGCCCGCGGGCGCGTCCCGGGGTACCGGTTTCCTTCCCGCTGGCTTGGGACCAACTCGACGACGTAGCACCAGGCGACTTCACCGTGCACACCGCACTGCGCCGGCTGGGCACGACGGACCCATGGGCGAGCCAAATGCCGAGCCCGCAGGCGCTGCCCGCAAGCCTCATCGAGGAAGGGCGCGCCATCCCGGTCGCCCGCGTCCAAGCTATGCACGAAGGCAAACGGCGCGCCCGCGCCCGCAAGGCCGAGTAGGGCCCCACCTGGGGCGGCGTCCCTGACGGTCAACCGGCCCACCTGCCTAGCCAGAAGGGGGCAGGGCTGGCCGGCGGCCCGTTCGTAGGCGGGGCAGGGCTTGCCGGCGGCTACGGGTCGGCCGTCGGTGCGGCCTGCAGACGGCCCGGGGCAGGCTCTTCCAGCCATCGCGCCACGACCACAGCCGCCGCCAACCCCAGCACGCCAACCACCGGTCCTACCAGCGCGATGGCGGCGAGGGCGACGATCGCCGAGTCGACCAGCGGCCCGGCCGAGGTGCCGCCGTCAGAGACCAGGCGCCAGACGGCCAGGAACGAGGCCCGCCCCACCGTAGGCGTCAGGTCGGCCCCGAGGGTCATGACGATCCCCGAGCCGAAGCCGTTGCCAACACCGAGGACAAACGCGGCCAAGAACAGGGTGAGGAACTCGTGGCTCAGGGGCACCAGGAGGTGGCCGACCGAGAGCAGGACTATGCACGGCAGCACCACCGCCCTCCGGCCGTAGCGGTCCGACATGACGCCGGCGGGGTAGAAAAGGGCCAGGTCGACCACCGACGAGAGGGCGTAGATGGCCGCCGCGCTCGAGGCATCGAGGCCTATGTGCGCAGCCCACAGGGGCACGATGGCGGTGCGACTCCCCCTCAACAAGCTGATGGCAAAGGCCCCCAGGCCAGCGGTGGCAAACGACCGCCGGTGGTCCACGAGGATCTGGACGGGGCGGACCCGTTGGGCGCGGCCCTTCTCGCCGGCGTGGTCGCTGCGGTCGCGCGCCGCCAGCAGCCATGCGACCCCGACGACAACACTGACCAGGTAGACGGCAAAGCCAACCCGGGCGTCGGAACGGGTGGCGACGAGCACGAAGACGAACGGCCCGATGACGTTCCCGGCCCGTATGACCCCTCCGAAAAGAGAAAGTGCCCGGCCACGGGCCTCCGGCGGCGCCACCCGGGAGAGGTGCACAAGTCGCACCAGGCTCCAAAGCGCCCACCCACCGGCTTGGAGAGCCACAAAGGCCGCCAGCACCAAAAACGAGCGGGCCAACATGCAACCCGCCAGACCGGCCACGAGCATGGCAGCCGCCATCTCCGCCGAGCGCCGCTCACCGAAACGAGCCGTCAACCGCCCCGAGGGGAGGTCGAACACCATCGTGCCGAGGCTGTTCAACGCCACCACCACCACGGCCTCGGCGGGCGTGGCGTGCACCTGCTTGGCTGCGTACACGAGCACGGGCACCATGGCCCCTTGGCCGGTAGTGATCACGAGGTTGGGGAGGTACACCCGCACCCATAAGGGCCTGATCTCGCTCGCTGGGGAGGGTGCTCTGCGAGGAGGTGGGCTAGCTGCGCCCGGGGCGGGGCCAGCCTCGCTCACGCCGAGAAGTCGATGATCAGCACTGGCCCCACCCGGCGCACCCTACTCGGGCCGGCCGGCCCGGGACCACCGCGTCGCCGGGCCGGCCCTGGCCGGGCCCTTGCCCGCGAAGGCCACCCCAGGCCGAGATAGGGACCGTCCAGGCTGCCATTCGGCCCAGCGCCGCCGCTCGCTTACTATCTGTTGCACCGTGCCTGGTCCCCTCGCTCTGGCCGTCGCGGCCCTTTTCTTGGCGGCAACCCTCGGGTTCGCTGTGGCCCGCCCGCGAGGCTGGCCAGAAGCGGTCTTCGCCGTGCCAGCAGCGGCGTTCCTACTAGCGGTGGGCGTGCTGTCCCCGGGGCAGGCCGGCGCCGAAGCCACGAGCCTGGCGCCCACGATCGGTTTCCTGGCGGCCGTCCTCGTCTTGGCCGAACTGTGCGACCACTACGGCCTGTTCGACTCGGCCGGGGCCTGGATGGCTGCCGGCTCCGGCGGCCGCCCGGTAGCCCTCCTTGCGCTCGTCTTCGCCACGACAAGCGTTGTCACCGCGGTGCTCAGCCTCGACGCCACGGTGGTGCTGCTCACGCCGGCCGTCCTCACGACCGTGGCCAAGCTGCGCGTGCGGGCCAAGCCCCACGCTTACGCCTGCACGCACCTCGCCAACTCGGCGTCACTGCTCCTCCCGGTCTCCAACCTCACCAACCTCTTGGCCTACCGGGCGAGCGGGCTCTCGTTCGAGCGCTTCGGGGCGACCATGGCACTGCCTTGGGTGGCCGCCATCGGCGTCGAATGGCTGGTGCTGCGGCGGTTCTTTGCGAGCGACCTGGTCGGGCACGGTGAAAGAGCACCGGCCGCCCCCCGCCCGCCCCCCCTGTTTGCCGGCGGCGTGGTGGCGCTCACCCTGGCAGGGTTCTTCTTGCTGTCGCTCTTCCACGTCGACCCGGCCTTCGCCGCCCTCGGGGGCGCGGCCGCATTGGGCATCCCGGCCCTGGCCCGCCGGCGGGTGGCCGTGCGCGAGGTTGCGGTGGCCGTAGATGTGCCGTTCCTCGCCTTCGTGCTGGCGCTCGGCCTGGTCGTGAAGGCAGTGGCGGTCCATGGGCTCGGCTCGGCTGCCGTCCGGTTGCTCCCTAGCGGGACGTCCCTTTGGTCGCTCCTCGCCATTGCAGCGCTAGCAGCGGTACTGGCCAACGTCATCAACAACCTCCCGGCTGTGCTGCTACTGCTGCCGGCCGCGGCCGCCGCCGGCCCCGACCAGGTGCTCGCCGTCCTGATTGGGGTCAACGCCGGGCCCAACTTGACCTACGTCGGTTCCCTGGCCAACTTGCTTTGGCGGCGCACCCTTCACCAGCGGGGGGAGGCACTTGAGACCTCGGAGTTCCTGCGCCTCGGAGCGATCAGCGTGCCCCCGGTTCTCGTGGCAGCGACGGTGAGCCTGTGGCTGTCGCTCAAGTTCGTGCGATGATGCAGCCGTGAACGTGGTCATCTGGCTGGTCGAAGGCACCTGGGAAGGTTGCCTCGCCGCCGCCACCCCCGCCCTCCCCGCTGACTGCACACTCTCGTTGCTCCACATCACCCCGAGCGACGTAGACGAACTGCCTGGTGCGGCGGCCGGGGGGCTCCTCGGGAGAGCCCGTCACGGGGCCCGGCACGCCTACGAACAGGCTGCCGACCAGGCGGCGGCGGAAATATTGGGCGCCGCGGCCAGCCAGCTAGGGCGCGAGGACGTGGTGTTGTTGAACCGGCACGGCCGAGCCGAGCGGGAGGTGATCGCCACAGCCGCCGAGGTCGGCGCGGACCTGCTAGTGGTGGCGCGAGACGGGGACCGTTCCCACCTCGGTCCGCACAGCCTTGGGCACGCCACCCGCTTCGTGGTCGACCACGCCCCCTGCTCGGTGCTCCTTGTCTGGCCGGACGTGGTACCCGGGATCGACTCGATCCGACCGCCGCGGCACGGGCCACCACCGCGCCACGGGCCACCACCGCCACCTCCCCCGCCCCACCACCCACGCTAGGTACGTGGAGGCGGGCGCAGGCCGGGCGCCGGGCGTGGAGATGGTGGACGGCCTGGTCATCTCGCCCGAGCCGGCGGCAACAAGTTGTGGGCTCGCCGGCGCCCCCAGGCTGCACCCGCTCCATGACTTTCACCTGGGGGACGGCCGGACGTGGGTGCTTCAGGCCTTCTTGGTCTCCCAGAATATGCGGTCGATCTCTGCGATGTGGCGTAGGAGCTCGTCTGCGACGGCGATGTCCACCGTGTGCTTGGCCTCGCCGGCGGCCT
>DAHWQF010000469.1 GCA_027334785.1 Acidimicrobiaceae bacterium | reverse complement strand
GGTCGCGACCACGGTGGTGGGCCGCAACGGGAACGAGATCGGCGGTGTCACAGGCTTGAACGCGGCGCAGCTCCCCTCTCCCAGTGCCAGGCCGTCCTCGCTGTCGGCGAAAGAAACCGCAGAGGTCCCGGCTGGGCCGAGGCCCGTTATGGTGAACGACCGGCCGCGGTGGCCTCCGTCGTCGCTCACCCACACCGTGCTCATGGCCGTTTGGACGACGAGCAGGCCCGACGGGCCCAGTTCGGCCACCGGGCCCCCAAAAAAGCCGCCCTCAGCGGCCTGGGTGGCGGTGGGCACGCCATGCCAGGACCGACCCCCGTTCTCGCTCATGAACTGGCCCGCCTCCGTGCTCGCCCACAGGCGTTCGCCCGCCGCCAGCAGGGCTGACAAGCGCGCCTTGCCGGTACTGGCCACCGGGGCCCAGGAGCGGCCGCGGTCGGCCGAACGCCAAAGGACATTGGAGCCCGCTGTCCCCCCGGCGAGCCAGGCGCCGCTATGGCCGGCGGCCACGAGTTGCGAGCCCTCCACGCCCTGAGGAGACCACGACCGTCCGCCGTCGGCCGTCCACCAGACCTGGCCCTGGCAGGGGCCGTTGGCTCCCATGGTGCAGCCGCCAGCCAAGGCCACTCCGTGCTGAGGGTCATAGAAATGCAGCTCGCCGAACGGCCCCCCGAGCCCCCTGCCCGGTACGGCCGTGCTCTTGGGTGTCGTGCTCTTGGGTGTGGAGAAGACCTGTGACCAGCGGCGGCCCCCGTCGGTGGTCGCAACGACGGCGAGCTGGGGGACCTGGCTGAACTTGGCGTAATTGCCACCGCCCGCGTAGCCCTGGTCCGGTGAGGGGAAGGAAAGCGAGGTCAGCAGGTAGCCAACGCAGGTCCCGGGGACCGCCTGCCAGCTGGCCCCGGCGTCGGTGGTCTGCCAGATCTGGCTTGTACAGCCCCGACGCTGCGAGCCCCTGGCCGTCAGGGCGCTGAGCCCGGTGGCAAAGCCGTGGCTGGCGTCGACGAAGCCAAGCCCCCCACTGGGGGCTCCCCCCTGGAAGGGCACGGCTGCCCAGTGCCGGCCCCCGTCGGTGGTGCGTAAGAGCACCCCAGGCCACGCGGCCGCCTGGCCGTACATGGCGTTGGGGTAGGCGAAGCCGACCTGGCTGCTGAGGAAGTACAGCATCGAGGTGCCCCAGTACCAGTCGGCGCCGCCGGCTTGGGCCGCCTGGGCCGAAACCGACGGAAGAGTAATCGCGACCGGAACTTCGTGCCAGTTGGTCCCGCCGTCGGAGCTTTCTACCAATAGCGGGCCACGGGTGCCCAAGCCGGCGGCCACGACGGCGCCGCCTATCGTCCCCACCCAATGGAGCACGACGTTCCCACCCTGCCAGACCGAGGCCCAGCTCGCCCCACCGTTGGTGGTGCGCTCCAGTTCGCTCGTGGCGCCGACGGCATAGCCGGAGGTCTGAGGCTTGGGCACGGCAGCTAGGTAACCCGTCTCGGTGGACGTGAAGACCAGGCCCACCTGGCCGCTGGCCGGCCCGGCCGAGGCAACAACGTTCGGCGCAGGGAGCTTGGAAGTCTGTTGGGACACGATGTCGAGCGGGAGGGAAGGTGCCGAAGGAACGGTCGTGGTGGCCATGACAGGGACGGTGGTGGTCGACTGGGCCAGAACCGGGCCCGCTTTGGTGGCGAGGGGCCAGAACATGGCGGCCACCATTGCGGCGCAACAGGCGGCACCACAGGCGGTGCTGAGAGCGGCTCGGCGCGGGGACTTCATCATGGTCTGAACCGAGCGGCGGTGGGCTTGGTTCCCCGCTGCGGCCAGGGCCCAACGTTCGGCTCGGGGCCACGGAGGTGACGCAGCCGACGCGGCCGGTCCCCGGTGAAAATGGGGCGGGGCCGCGAGCCGCCGCCTTAGCGCTCTGGTTGTCCGCGCTGCCTCGGTGAGTTGGGTGAGCAACTGGTCGGGGCTGGTGCCGAGACCGCGTCGTGTAGCTGCTGGGCGAGGGTGCGAGCGCAACGGCTGCAACGGCCGACGCTCGGCGGCAGCCCGCCGGTTGAGGTAGGGTCACCCCATCAAGGCCCGACGGACAGTGCTGATCCCGGTCGCAGTTGCTCTGACGCTGGTCGCCAGCGCCCACCGCGGCAGCGGCCAAGACGCTCCCACGACGGCGCGCAGTTCGACGAGCCCGGTGCTGGCCACCAAGGCCCCCACGACGACAGTTCGCACCACGAAGACCGTCCCGGTCAAAGCGGTGAGCCGGCGAGAAACCGTATTGACACCCGTCGGCTTGCACGTGAGGGCGGCGCCGTCCACATCGGCGCCCATCCTCGGCACCGCAGCTCAGGGCACGGTTTTCCGCCTCCTAGGCCGGACAGCCAAGAACGGAGGTTGGCTGAAGGTGCAGGGGGCGACGGTGACGGGCTGGATCAGCGCCGACCCGGCATTCAGCGCGCCCGGCCGTTTCAGTGGCTACAAGTCGGCGGCGTTCGATGTCCTCTACCCGGCGGGTTGGACGGCGACGGGAAAGCCCTCGACCGGGGTTAGCTTCGCGTCACCCGGCCGTTCGGAGCGCGTCGTGGTACGCACGGCCCCGAGCCGGGCCAAGCTCGACTTTTCCATCAGCAGTGCCGTCGTCTCTTCTGCCCGCCCGGTCGTCGCTTGTGGGTACACCGCTTACCTCTACAGCTACGCCAGTTCGAGCGCCGGGCACCATGTCGCTGTTCTCGCCCTCAAGCTGGCCCCCGGCCATTACCTTGGCCTGAAGGCGACCTTCAGCGCGCCGGCGCAGATGGCGACGGTCATGGAGTTCATCCACTCTGTCTCCTTCCCGTACCCCCAGTGCGTCGGCGGCTCGAAGCACGCCCCGAGCTCCCATCACCGCACCACCCCGGCCCACCAGGGCTGAAATATAGGGCGCAGGCGCCCCGCTACCCTGGATTTGCCGCGAGTTGCAGGTATAGGCATATGTACGTACAATAGGACTATGACGCCGCTCGACTTCGTGGTCTCGCTGGCGCTCATCTCCGTCGCGGCCGGGGTCCTCGGGTCGCTGATCGGCCTAGGGGGCGGGGTGGTGATCGTCCCGGTCCTCACGCTCCTCTACCACGTGGACATCCGCCTGGCCATCGGGGCCAGCATCGTCTCGGTGATCGCCACTTCGAGTGGTGCGGCGGCCGCCTATGTCCGGGAACGGATGACCAACCTCCGAGCGGGGATGTTCCTGGAGATCGCAACGACCACTGGGGCGGTCAGCGGCGCCTACCTCACGACGCTGCTGCCCACCCGCTTTTTGTTCGTCT
>DAHWQF010000468.1 GCA_027334785.1 Acidimicrobiaceae bacterium | reverse complement strand
GCCTCGGGACATGGAGGTACAACTTCGAGAAGTCCTCGCCACCACGAGGCGCATGGCCGAGATCGTCTCCCATCACTCCGGCAAGCCCCTCGACCAGGTCGAGCGCGACATCGACCGCGACTTCTTCATGACGGCCGAAGAGGCCAAGGCTTACGGCCTCATAGACGAAGTGCTGAAGCCACAGCGGGGCGTCTCCGCGCAGCCCCTCGCCGGTGCCCTGGCGCGCGCCAGCTGACACCAGCCCTCTCCCTTGCCTCGCCGTCCCTCGGCGAGTAAGTTGGTAAGAGCAACCTGCTGGTCAGCGAAGTCCGGTGAGAAACCGGCGCTGTCCCGCAACTGTCGTCCCTCTCTCGAGCGAGAGGGCAAGCCAGGTCGCCTGGCCAGTGGGGAGCGGCCATTGCACGTCGAGGTAACGCGCCGGCCGCAGGGGAGCCCGCCGGCGACCCTCCGGTCGAAAGGAGGAGCGCCGATGAAAAAAGCTTGGGTCAAAGCGGTAATCGCGATCGGGGTTGCCGTCGCCACGGCAGCTGCCCTGTCACCCTTCAGTACGCCGGGGGCCTCCGCTGCCCCACCGGCGCGCGCCGCAGGCGCGACCTTCCCAGTCACCATCGCGACCGACAGCGGCAAGGTCACGCTCCCGGCCCGGCCCACCCGCATCTTGTGCCTGTCGGCGAGCGCCACCCAAATGCTCTACTCGATGGGGGCGGGCAAGCAAGTGGTGGGCGTGGACAAGTACTCGACGTGGCCCCCGGGCGCGCCCCGCACCAAGTTCACCGGGTTCGAGAAAAGCGCGGAGGATTACCTCTACCTCCACCCCGACCTCGTGATATTCGCCTTTTCCGAGGGCACCTTGGTCAAGCAGCTGAAGCTCTTCCGCATACCGGCCCTGGTCCTGCCCCCGGCCAACAACTTCGCCGGGGTCTACAACCAGGTCAGCGAGCTCGGGCTCGCCACAGGGCACATCGCCGCAGCTAAGCGGCTCGACACCTCTCTTGCTTCCTACCTGGCCGCCTCTGTCCGCAAAGCCGGCAAGGACGGCAGGGGGGCCAGTTATTACATAGAGCTCTCGCCCGGCTACTACACGGCGACGTCTCAGACGTTCATAGGGGCCGAGTTCTCGCTTTTTGGGATGCGCGACATCGCTAATGCCGCCGGGCGCGGCACCGCGTACCCCCAGATCTCGGCCGAGTACCTCTTGAAGGCGAACCCCGACTATGTGTTCTTGGCCGACACCGTCTGCTGCCACGAGACGCCCGCCATCTTCGCGCACCGGCCCGCCTTCTCACTGCTCTCGGCTGTAAAACAGCACCACGTGTTCGGCGTCAACGACTCGGTCGCTTCGGAGTGGGGACCGCACACTATCGAGGAGTTCGTGGCGTTCCTCGCCCGCGTCCTCGCCTCCGCGCCGCGAACATGACCCTCACCGCCCGCCCGGGCCTCGGCAGCGCCGGCACCGCCGGCACCCCCCACCCCCATAGCGGCGGCACCCCCCACCCCCATAAGGTGGAGGCTGTCGCTCCGGGTGGGGCAGTTTTCCCAACCCGGCTCCGGGCCTGGCACGTCGCGGCGGGCGTCCTTTTCCTCCTCTGCTCTCTCCTGGCCAGCGTGCTGGTCGGGCCCTACCACCTCCCGCCGGCACAGGTGCTGGCCGCACTGGCGGCCAAGATCCCGCTCCTTCACGTCCGTTCGGGCCTCGGCGCGCTGGGCAACGCCGACGTCTGGCAGATCCGGGCGCCTAGCGCAGTGCTTGGCGGCCTGGTGGGCGCCATGCTCGCGGTCGCAGGGGCCTCCTACCAAGGGGTCTTTTCCAACCCCCTGGCTGACCCCTACCTGCTTGGCGTGGCCGCCGGCGCCGGCCTCGGCGCCACGGTCGCCATCGTGTACGGCCCGGCGGCTTGGGCCACCTCGCTCTCCCCGCTCCCCATAGCTGCATTTGTCGGGGCCGTGGCCGCCGTCGCTGCCACCTTTGCCCTGGGCCGCTCGCGGAGCCGGTCTCGCTCCCCCGCCTTTTTGGTCCTCGCCGGCGTCGCTGTGGCCGCATTTTTCACCGCTGTCCAAACCTTTATCGCCCAGCGCCAAAATTCCGGCGACTTGGAGGTCGTCTACAACTGGATCCTCGGGGGCCTGTCGACCGCGGGTTGGGCGCCGGTCGAACTGATCGCACCGTACGTAGCCGTTTCCGCCGCCGTCCTCCTCGCCTGCCGGCGGCTCCTCGACGCCCTCTCGGTGGGCGACGAGGAAGCGAGCAGTTTTGGTGTGCGCGCCGACCGGGCGCGCCTCGTCGTCGTCGTCGCCGCCACGCTCGGGACAGCGGCCGCCGTCTCGGTAAGCGGCCTGATCGGCTTCGTCGGGATAATCGTCCCCCACACGATCCGCCTCCTCGCCGGCCCGAGCTACCGGCGCATCATCCCGTTGTCGCTCCTGTTCGGGGCCGGGTTCCTCGTCCTCGCCAACCTGGCCGCCGGCGCCGTGCTCTCCCCGGAACAGATCCCCCTCGGGGTCGTGACTGCCTTTTTGGGCGCGCCGTTCTTCCTCGTCGTGCTGCGCCAATCGCGCAGGATGGGCTGACCCGTGCTCAAGGTGGACGACGTGAGCGTGGCGCTCGGGGGCATGACCGTCGTCTCCCAGGTGTCTCTGCGCGTCCAGCCGGGGGCGTGGCTCGGCGTCGTCGGGCCCAACGGCGCCGGCAAGTCCACGCTCCTGCGCGCCGTGGTGGGACTGGTGCGCTACGAGGGCCACATCCGCCTCGGCGGCCGGGAGTACGAGCCGGGGGAGCTCCGGGCGCGCGCCCGTGCCGTCGCCTACGTCCCCCAACGTCCCCAGCTCCCCCACTCCATGAACGTCACCGACTACGTCTTGCTCGGCCGGTCCGCCCACCACAGCTACCTCGGCCCCGAAACAGCTCGCGACCTCTCGGTAACTGCCGGGGTGCTAGAGCGGCTCGAGCTCAGCCGCCTGGCCCGACGGGCGCTCGGGGAGCTCTCGGGCGGGGAACAGCAACGGGCCGTGCTCGCCCGGGCCCTCGTGCAAGAAGCACCCGTCCTCGTCATGGACGAACCCACCACCTCCCTCGACATCGGCCACGCCCAGCTCGTCCTCGAGCTGGCGGACCAATTGCGCCGCGACAACGGCCTTTCGGTGCTGTGCTCGCTCCACGACCTGACAGTTGCGGCCCAGTTCGCAGACGACCTGCTGGTGCTCTCCGGGGGCCGAGCCGGGCTCGTGGGCAAGCCGGCCGAAATCCTCACCGAGGCCAACGTGAGGCGCTTTTTCGGGGCGCGCGTCGAAGTGCTGC
>DAHWQF010000467.1 GCA_027334785.1 Acidimicrobiaceae bacterium | reverse complement strand
AGGCCTTGGACAGTCCTGTCCGGTCTGGCCGGCATCTCGGACCACACGGTGAGCCCGCGAGCCTTCGCCCGTTGGGTCCGTTCCACCACCCCGTTACGCAGGCTTGAAGACGGGGCACTCCCCGTAGCTTTGATGACGACCGACATCCAGACCGGCGAGGAGGTGTTGTTACAACGCGGGCCCACGGTCCCGGCCCTGCTCGCCTCCTCGGCCATACCAGGCATCTTCCCCCCCGTCCGGGTGGGGGAACGCTGGCTGATGGACGGCGGGGTCGTCACAGACACGCCTATCGGGCACGCGGTGCACGCGGGGGCTACGCGTGTGTGGGTCCTCCCCTGCTGGCCGGACAACCCTTTGTCGCTCGCCCGTCCCCGCGGCGCCCTCGGGGCCGTTCTCAACTCCTCCACGATCATGGTCTCCCGCCACAGCACCGAGATGGTGGCGAAGTGGTCGAGCAGCTGCGAGATCTTCCTCGTCGAAGCGCCTCGCCTCGCGGGCGTCTCGGCTTTCGACTTCGACCACACCCAAGAACTCTTGGATGCCGGCTACAACACGTGTGTGCGCTGGCTGGAGCACGCTCGACCGGTCGGCTGAACGCCAGCCGGGTTTGCGCAGTAATTTAGCTAACGGGCTTATGCAGTAATTTAGGTAATTTAAATGGCCTAGGTACCAGGGCAAAGATGGGAGTGCCGCATGTCTACGTGGGACCCCGCCGGCGGCGCCGACGACGTACCGGCACCGGGCACACCTCCTCAGGCCGAGCCCCAACAGCCGCCGGGACTGACGTGGCCGGGTGAAGATGCTGAAAGTCCAGACCGATATCCAGGGACTGGGCTTTGGAGCGGGGACGTCCGCGAAGACGCGGACGAGGAAACACACTATAGGTCTGACGACTGGCCGGATTGGGACGAGGAAAAAAGCTACGCGCCGGAAGACGGGGACGACAGCTACTTAGAAGCAGACGATGGCTCTTCGTACGCTGACGAGCCCTGGCACTACCCTGCGCACGCCCGGCCAACGGGCCTCTACACCACCAGCAACGGGGGCGGCCGCCTGGCCAAAAGACGTCCTAGCGGGCCCTGGCCTGCGCTCGTGATGGCTACTTCTGGAGCCGTGATCGTAGCCGCCGTCGCCTTGGGCGTGACGAGCGCGAACCCTAACGCTCTCACTAGCAGCAGTTCGCCCGGCGTCGCGACTTCGGCTGGAGGCAGAAAGGCACCCGTAGGGCGTACCGTGCCCCCCACCTCCGGTGGCAAGACGGCCGGCTCGCGCCCCTCGGTCACCAAGGCCACCCGGGCCCTCACCTCGGCCACTGGCCCGCAGACCTCAGCTTCGGGTCGGCCCACCACGACCACGTCCGCACGGGTGCTCGCCAAAAACCTCATTATCAGCCCGCTGGTCAAGCGCCAGCTGGTCGAGACCTGGATCGCCACCGACCCGGGGGGCCTCGGCTTGACTGCCCAAGACGTAGCCGGCACGGTGCGAGGAGAGGTCTATTACGGCTACGACCTGTCGATAGCCACCTATTTCTCCCTGGCTGCGTTCCAGCCCTCGCCGCTCGTGCTGAAAAAGGCCTCCACCCCCCGAGGCAAGGCAGAACTCCGAGCGTTCCAGGACACCCAGTACGTTTTCTCCCTTCAGACGGGCTCGACCTGGACCGAGCTCGGCATCGTGACCACGGGCAGTTGCCCGGGCGAGTGGGTACCGAGGGTGGTCCTGGCTGTATGGGGGATGTGCGGCTTGAAACCGCCCCCCACCTGAGCTGTCTCGGGCCTGGCCTTTAGCGGGGCGCCCGTAGTCCCGAGAGCGGGGGCGTGCCGAGGGGTGCGGCGACCCAGTGGGCTTCGAAGGTCTTGTCCGGGATCTTGCAGGTCACCACCAAACGGTGGGGAGTCTCGAGAAAGATCACATCGAAGCGCAACGCCGCGGGCCCCACCCAACCGCCAGCACAAGCCACCGGGACCGGGCTGGCCGCGACGGCGTCACCACCTGGTGGTGCGCTGCCGGGCTGAGGCCCGTCGCTCTGCGCCCACGCGCCCATACCCAGCTTCATCCACAGCGAAGACCCTCCCTCGTGGAGGGCTAGGCGCCAACCGCCGAGGTCAGTGCTCACGGTCACCCCCTTCAGCGAAGGCTGCGAGGCGCAGAGGCCGCCCTCGGGGGCAAAGGTCGTGTCGACCCACACCTGCTGGCCACCCGCTGGGGGCAGCGCCTCGGCCACCGGCGCCGCCAGCGCGAGCTGACCGAGGCGGTCCCGGAGGCGCGCGTCGGCCCCCGTGTCGGTCACCGGACCATCGAGTAACGCCGGCAGCAGGTTGTCCCACACCGCGTCAAGGACGGCCTGCATGTCGGTGGACTGCGAGGTAATGGCGACGACGGCGTCGTACTCGGGCAACACGAGGCTGAACTGGCCGTACGCCCCATCGCCTCGGTACCCGTGCCGGGACTGCCAGAACTGGTACCCGTAGCCTTGGCGCCAATCTATGCCTGCGCCCGTCGCCGCGCTCGCGGTCGAAATGTGCTCCCTGGTCGCTTCGGCCACCCAGCCCGGGGGGAGGACCTGCTCACCTCCCCACTCCCCGTTGCGGAGGTACAAGAGGCCGAGCCGAGCGAGGGTCTCGGTGGTCGCGTGCAGCCCGCTGAAACCCAGGTCCCGCCCCAAGTGGTCCTTAGCCCAGCACAGCTCGCCGGCGCCGAGCGGCCCCGGGAGCTTCCTTTTCAGGTAGGACGCCAGCGTCTCGCCCGTCAACCTCTGGACGATCGCCCCGAGCGTATAGGTACAGGACTGGTTGTAGGCGAAAACTGTGCCGGGGTCGCGGTCCGGGGGTATGCGTAGGAAGGCCAGGACGGGTTCGGCTGGGTGGGTCGCCATCACGCGGTCCCATGTCTCTTCTACGTGACCGCTCGCCATGGAAGCTATGTGCCGGACGAGCATGGAGCGCGACCGGGGGTCGGTCACCTCGGCGTCCAGTTCGGGGAAGTAGGAGATGACGGGGCGGTCGAGGTCGAGGAGGCCCTCAGCCACGGCAAGGCCGGCGGCGGTGGAGGTGAAACTCTTGCTTGCCGAGTAGAGCAGGTGGGGCCGCGCCGGCGAGTAGGGCGACCACCAGCCGGCGGCCACCACGAAGCCGTGACGCAGGACCATCAGGCCGTGCGGTTCGATGCCTGGAGTGCCCTCCAGGGCATCCAGGAGAGCCTGGACCCCTTCGGCCTCTACGCCCTGGACCGAGGGGGTGCTCGCTGGAAGTGTCGTGTCTGTCACGGGCAGTTGTTCCCCAGGGCACCCTAACAGCTCCCGCCTCGAAGGGG
>DAHWQF010000466.1 GCA_027334785.1 Acidimicrobiaceae bacterium | reverse complement strand
GGGGCGCGGGTGCGTGCGCCGTCGACTCGCCCAGGAAGGCGACCCGCCTGTGGCCATAGCCGACGAGGTGCTTCACCGCCTCGTATGCACCCTCCCGGCAGTCCGAGACGACGCTATCGGCCGCAAGTAGGAGGGGTGGACGGTCCACGAACACTACCGGCATCCCAAGCCGTTGTTGGAAATGGAGGTAGCTGTGGTCGAAGCCCGCCGGCACCATGATGAGCCCGTCCACGCGCCTCGAGATTAAGCTGCCTACGAGTTCACGCTCTCGGTCGGCGTCGTCATCGAGGTTGCTCGCGAGCACTCGCACGCCGCGAGCGCTGGCGAAGTCTTCCACCGCGCGAAAAATACTCGCCCAGAACACGTTGGAAACGTCAGGGATAAGCAGGCCTATGGTGGAGGGTCGTCCATCGCGCCGGCGCAGGTCCCTCGCGGCCTGATTGGGGTGGTAGTTGAGTGCGAGCGCAGCCTTGCGCACCCGGGACACTATTTCTGGTGAGACGGTCGGGTCGAGGTTGAAGACCCTGGAAACAGTGGTCTTACCTACGCCGGCCAACGCGGCCACGCTCCGCATGGTGGCGTGCTCCAACGCCGGCGACTCCCGCTGGTCCTGGCGCTGCGCGACCCGTCGTCGTGGTGGCACGGGCCGAGCATACCTGAAGCGCGGGCTATCCACCCTTCGGCCGGATGCGCCCGTCCAAGTCCGGGAACGGGTCCGGAAGCTGGTGGCGTGGAGCCGCCCTTCACCCTCCGCATGCCCTCCAAGAGCTTGCTGTAACGATCCTCTTGACAGCCGCCTGAGCCAGTGGTTTACTTAAGGAACGGTCCCGCAGAGTGGGACAGTGCAAAGTGGGAGGGAGGCACGAGAACAGTAGTCGTACGCCAAGCCCGGCCTAGGTGCGTGGTTGCGCGAGCCCAGGCCCTTGGCCGTTCAACACGCTTTGACCAAATCACCGAGGTAAACAGGGCTTTTGCGAGGGCCGTCCGCGAAGAGGGCCGGCTGCGTAAGGTGGTGCCTGCGGTCAATGGACTCCGTTCCCGATTGCCTGCGTGCATGCGCGGCAACAAACTTCTATCTTTGCCAGTTTGACTGAACCCTTTATTTGTCCCGTTAAGAGCGAGCATCTCTCTAGGAGGAAAAGGCTATGCTTGAGAAGCTAGATAACCTACCAAGGCCACGCCACACCTGCCGGCGTGCCGCAGCACTGGGCGCGACGGCCGCCCTCGCCAGCGCCGTAGCGTTCGCCGGTATGGTACCCGCCGCTACGAGTGCTTCTGCCCAGTCGAAGAAGGTCACCATACGCATCGCCATCGTCGCCAACCCGCAGATGGCAGACATCGAGAAGCTGACGCCGTACTTCGAAAAGGAGTACCCCAATATCAAGGTTGTTTACGACACCTTGCCCGAGAACACGGAGCGCAGCGTCATCGAGACCGACATCGCAACGCAAGCGCACGAGTTTAACGCCGTCATGATCTCCAACTACGAGACGCCGATTTGGGCCAAGAACGGGTGGCTTGTCAACCTAAGCAAGAGGTTCATAAAGAACGACCCGTCTTATGACGCCGGCGACTTGCTCAAGCCAATAGCCGAGTCCCTGTCCTACAAGGGCTCCCTCTACTCGGTCCCGTTCTACGGCGAGTCGTCGTTCGTGATGTACCGCAAGAGCCTGCTCGCGGCCGCCGGTCTCACCATGCCCGTCCACCCCACCTGGTCGCAGATAGCCAGCATGGCTGCCAAGCTCAACAACCCTTCCAAGGACATCTCCGGCATCTGCCTCCGGGGTCTGGCCGGCTGGGGAGAGAACCTGGCTCCCCTGGACACCGTTATCAACACCTTCGGTGGCTCGTGGTTCAACATGAAGTGGGAACCCCAGCTGACTTCGGCCCCGGTCGTGAAGGCCGTCAACTTCTATGTTAACTTGGTGAGGAAGTACGGTGAGCCCGGGGCCTCCAACGACGGCTTCACGGAATGCCTCAACTATTACGACTCGGGCAAGGCAGCAATGTGGTACGACGCCACGTCTGCGGCCGGGGACATCGCCGGCGCCGCGCCCAAGATCTATGCGGATACCGGCTACGCCTGGGCCCCCGTCGGCCCGAGCGGCAAGAAGTCGGGTTGGCAGTACACTTGGTCGCTCAGCATCCCCAACGGCACGGCTGACCAGCAACAGACATGGGACTTCCTGTCGTGGGCGACGTCCAAACAGTACATCAAGTTGGTCGGCCAAAAGCTTGGTTGGGCACAGCTGCCACCCGGCAGCAGGGTCTCGACCTACAAGATCCCCCAGTACCAGAAGGCGGCCGGAGCTTACGCCAACCTGACCCTCCAGTCGATGGAAGCAGCGGACCCCGAGCACCCCACCGTCCACCCGGTCCCCTACACCGGCATACAGTTCATCGACATCCCCGGGTTCATCAACCTGGGTACGCAGGTCTCGCAACAGATCTCGGCGGCCACAGCCGGTCGGATGTCAGTGGCCAAAGCACTGGCCACCAGCCAGCAGTACGCCAAGACCATGGTGAGCCAGTACGGCCTCGGGCTGTAGGACCGTAAGGACAAACGTGGACCGTCACCGTTGAGGTCGCCATGAGCACCTCGGTCGCCCCCTTGCCGGCACCGGCCCAGCGCGCCGTAGACGTGCTGGGCCGGCCCGGCTCGGCCAGGCGGGAAGGGGCACGGAACCGCTGGGCTCGTCGCCTCCCGCTCCTGCCCGCCCTTATTTATATGATCGTGGTGACCCAGGTCCCGTTCCTCGCGACGATCTGGTACTCGTTCCGTCGCTGGAACCTCCTGATACCAGGGTCCAACAAGTTCGCGGGCCTGGAGTCCTACAGGCAGGCCTTCTCTGACCCCACCTTCGTGACCGCGCTGGTCAACACCATCGAGATCACAGCGTCAGCGGTCATCCTGGCCACCCTGGTCGGGACCGGCCTCGCCGTCTTGCTCAACCGGCGTTTTTTCGGGCGCGCCGTCGTCCGCACCCTGTTGATCACGCCTTTCCTCGTCATGCCCGTGGCGGGTGCGCTCTTGTGGAAGACCACCGTTTATGACCCGCTCTACGGGCTGCTCGATTTCGTGCTGTCACCGTTTGGTGCCCACCACGTCAACTGGATCGGGAGGTTCCCGGTCCCTGCAATAGTCACGCTCTCGGTTTGGCAGTGGTCGCCTTTCGTGATGCTGATCGTGCTCGCCGGCCTCCAGTCAGAACCCCTCGACGTGCTCGAGGCTGCCAAGGTGGACGGTGCCTCGACCCTACAGACTTTCACCCGTGTGACCTTGGCCCACATACGCCGGTACATCTTCCTCGC
>DAHWQF010000465.1 GCA_027334785.1 Acidimicrobiaceae bacterium | reverse complement strand
CCGGCAACTTCCCAGCATGGAACCAGCGATAGGCGGTCACCCTTGCAATGCCTCGCGATCCCGCCCACTCCGCCAGGTTCAGAGGACAACTATAGCAGACTAACAATATCTATCGCGTGCAACAGCAGCAACAGCGGCCAACCCTCAACTTCGACGGCTGGGCCCTGGTGCCGTCTCGCCTGCGTCGGCGCGCCTGAGCCACTTTTCGCCCCGCCCGGACTTATACAGAGCATGAGCACCAACGCACGCAGCCAGCCCCGCCAGCCCAAGGGCGTGCCCGTCGGCGGCCAGTGGCGCGAGATGGTGCGCCCCGAAGGCACGGTCGCCCTCAGGGCCGACCCGCGGCCCGAGCAGCCCGACCTATGGCATGGCTGGGAGGACGGCGACCGTCCGCGCCGCCTAACTGGCCCCGAGCGCGACCTAGTACGAGCTTGGCGCGCCGTGGCCAGTCACTACCGCCATGGCGACTGCGGCCGCGAGAGCCATGTGCCGGCACCTGGGTGCGACATCGTGTGCCTGACCGCCCACGGCCGGCCTCCCGCGGGGCCGGGCCGCGACGAGGTGGTCGAGCTCACAACGCGGCCCCCCTGGACGAGGTGCAGCGACCGCCGGACCACAGCCGAGGACAACGCAGTCGTGGGCCTGATGTGCCGGCTGGTGATGCACGCGGTACCCCGATCGTCCTGAAGGGCCGGATCGCACAGTCTGCTGGTTGCGCGTAGTGCGCGTCTCGACGCGTTTTGCGCCGGCAGGGCCTCTCGCGGTTGAGCCGGCAGGCGGGAGCGGTAACACTAGGGCCCCATGGAGGTGCCAGCCCTTGTGTGGTGGGCCGACGACCCGCGGACGGTTGAGATGGCGGCCGAGGTCCGTCGCTCCATGCAAGGCAAGGCCGTCGCTCGGCTCGGTGCCGTGGCGGCCGACGTCGTGCGGCCGCGGGTGAGCGCTGACGGCGCCCTTTTGGCCGCCGCCCCGCATGTCGTGCTGTCACAGGACGTAGGCACCCTGGCCGAGCGCGTCGTTGCCGCCGGCGAGGCCCTGTGGCTGCTCGCCGGCACCGCCCCGGCGCCTGCTGCCCGGGTTGCCGGTTGGGCCGAGGAGGTGCGTGCCGCCATCGCCGGCAAAGGGGAGGACGCCTCAGGCTTTGCCCAGGCGGCCGAGACGGGTGGGACCGTCGTCGGCCGGCGTGCCCTGGCGATAGCGCTCGGCACGGTGGCGGCCGCCTATGCGGGGAGCGTGGCCGACATCCCGGCCCTCGTGCTGGCTGTGCTGGCCGCGGCGCCGCTCCCGTCGTCAGCGGACGAGCTGGTGGCTGAGGCTAGCTCCGTTGCGATCCAAGCCGTCGCGGCAGACAGGGCCGCGGGGTCGGCCGGGAACGGCGGGCGCTAGGGGCGCCACAAGTGGTTTGTCCGGGGGCGGAGCCGTGCTCCCGGGGCGACAGCTTCGTAACGAGAGCGGCGAGGTCATGCGAGGACTGGTGAGACCTTCGTCGTGACCGCAACGGGCACCAGTGGGGGAACTGACCCCCTTGTGAGCACAGGCTCCGTCCTACGAACTGTTCCTCTGTACGAGCCTTAACGGGAGCGCTGGCCCGCGGAATTGCGGCTAATCGGGAGCGGCTGCCCGGACGGGGTGAGAGGTCGAGCGGACGCAGCGTCTCTCCCTCGCCACCGACAGGCGCGATCATGTTTTGGCGCCACGCGGACAGGCGTAGAGGCAAGAGATCGCTCTGCTCCTCGGTAGTCTTGTCCCCCACCCGTTCGGAGCCGCCGGCCAAGCTTGACGTCGACGACCTTGGCGGGACGGCTGAGCAAGCAGTGGACCTTGCCTGGCAGGCGACGGCTTTAGCCAGTTTCGGTGCCGTTGTTCCCGAGAGGCGGCTCAGCCGGCGTACCAGGTGATGGAGTCGCCTTTGGTCCACCCAGCGTCCGGAGAGTAGTAGACGTACTTCACGCCCACACCGTACGGTACCCTCCAGTGGACGCAACCACCGGCCGAGGCCCCGGGCTGGAGGTCGATCTGGCCAGAGGCACTATTGGCCCAGAAATCCGTACAGCCGGCAGCCTTGAAGTCGGTGTCGGGCCAGTAAAGCTTCCCGTCGGAACCAACCATAGCAGTGGACCCGTCTGAGCTGGCGACGTATTCCGAGGACCCCGCGTTGGTCACCTCCAGCTTGGCCGTGTCGAACTGCTGACCGGCCGGGAGGGTGTCGTAGACCGTTGCCGGCGCGACGTTGTTGGAGACAGAAACTAGCTTTACTTTGACCCCGTCCAGGGTGGCAGAGCTTCCAATGGTGCCGCCCTGAGAGGCGATCGTGGTCGTGGTGGAAGTGGGCGGGCGGCTCGTAGTTGTCGTGGGCCGGCTGGAGGCTGTGGTTGGCGTGGTGCCAGTCGGCGGCGTGGCGCCGTGAGGCTCAGCCACGCTGAAAACGGGGGACAAACGGGTCCCATGCAAGCGCAGGACCATTACCTCACGGGCGTTTATCCTGCCCTCATAACTCGCTGGTACTGGTGAAGACCCGGGCATCAGCACGACGGCGAGCGAGGCTTTGCCTTGAGGGTCACGGCCAGCGGCGAGCACCAGCGATGTGCCGGCTACCCGGAGTTCCCCGCCCAACCTCAGGGTGACGATACCGGAGGCGTGCACAGCTGGCGGGTGCGAGACGCCCGCGAGCGGCGGCTGAGCGCGGGTGAACAAGTAGCGAGCTGCCTTGGTCTTCCCGCCAGACCTTCCGACGGCCACCCCTCCGTCGGTCACGACGAAGAAATAGGGGGCGGCGTACCTCGACCCGCTGGGCACGGCATAGCCGAAGACTGCGATGCCCTCGTTGGTACTTTTCACGACCGCCCACAGCCCGGTCCCGGCGACGTGCACGTCTTGGCCCGGTTTTGCGGGTACCCGGGCCGCCGGGCTGGCCATGGCCGGGATTGCAGGCACGAAAAGACCGAGGGCTGTGGTGGCCCAGCAGGCCATGCCGACGCGAAAGCGGTGCTGCCACACTGACGTCCGGGACGCGTGCTTGGCGACCTTGAACTTCAGGATGGGGCTGTGGCTCATGGAGTAACCTCACTTAGAGCTATGCGCTGCTTGGGGTTGCGGGTGATAAGACTTACTAAAATTCCCCGGAGTCGCTAACCGAAATTCCCCAGTCAGGCCCTCGGTGGTTATGTTTCAGAAGACCACTCTAGGTGGCGCTGGGCCGGTTGTCAAGCTTGTGCAGTCGCGGGCCGGCGCGCTCCCGTTGCGACAGGTCAGTCCTTCAGCATCACCTGCGCGTCTCCTCACTTCTGCCCCCCCGCAGGCGTTCTGCCCGGGCGCGGTAGGCGC
>DAHWQF010000464.1 GCA_027334785.1 Acidimicrobiaceae bacterium | reverse complement strand
CGGGCCGTACAGCGATCGCTCGAGCTCGATGAGCGTCGCACCGAGGAGCTGCGCGGTGGGTCGGTGCACGAAGCTGCGCCCGTCGACGACCAGCTCGGGCATCGCCGGCGCCACCCGCCCGGCCGGCGCCACCAGCCCGGCCGGCGCTGCCCACAGCCAGCCGCCCAGCCGTCCCCAGGGCACCAACACCCCTGGCGCCAACCAGAGGCTACCCTGGCGCCGGCCAGTCCACTCGCCCGCCGGCCCAGGCCCATGGTCGGCGACCAAGCACCCGGGAGTTAGCGCTCCTTGCGGTGCATGTCCACTATACCTGCTACCTCTTCTGCCGCCCTCTCCAGGTCGTCGTTCACTACCACGTGGGCGGCCATCTTCCGCCCGACGTCCTCCTCCTGCTCGCCGACCGCCAAGCGCCGCTGCACCTCGCGCTCGTCGTCGCCTCGGGCGCGCAAGCGCTCCGCCTGCACCTCCCGCGAGGGCGTGGCCACCAGCACCAAGACGGCGTGCGGATAAGCCGCCTTCACCTGCCTGGCCCCATCGACCTCGATCTCGAGCACCACATCGTCGCCCTCGGGCGCCTCGAGCGTGGGCGTCCCGTAGAGGTGGCCGTTGCCGGCGAACTCGGTCCACTCGAGGAAGCCCCCCGCCTGCACCCGCGCCAGGAACCGCTCCCGGTCGGTGAAGACATAGGCGTCCTCGGCCTCGCCTGGCCGGCGTGGACGCGTCGTCCAGGAACGGGACAACCACAGGTTCTCACGCATCTGCAACAGACGCGCCACCAACGTCCCCTTGCCGACCCCTCCCGGGCCGAAGACCACGAAGATGAGCGGCCCGCGCCCGTCCTCTGGGCTCATAACACGAACGGGGCGCGCCGCCCCACCGGCACTCCTGAGCGCATCAAGCTGGCCGCGCGCGCCTGGCCCGGGCTTGGCCTCGTCGCCTCCAGCCGCGCTGTCAGCCGAGTTTTTCGAGCAGCTTGCGGCGTTGCTGCTCACCGAGGCCCTGGACGCGCCTTGTGTCGCTTATCCCCACCTCGTCCAAGGCCCTGCGCGCTTTGACCTTGCCGAGGCCAGGCAGGCTCTCAAGCACGGTCAGCACCTTCATCTTGCCGACGACTTCGTCGCTCTGCCCTTGGTCTAGAAGCTCCTTCAAGGAAACCGAACCCATCTTGAGCCGGTCCTTGAGCTCGGCACGCTGCTTGCGAACGGCAGCGGCCTTCTCCAGGGCAGCCTGTCGTTGATCTGCGGAAAGAGCGGGCGGCAAAGGCATGGTGCGCACCCTAGCGCGTCCGCGGGGGCGTTGTCGCCTCTTCTGCCTGCTCGGAACCGACCGTTGCCTGCTCGGGGCCTGTACCGCCCCCGACCGCGCCGAGCACTTCGCCCACGATCTCGTTGGCCGCCGCCTCAGGGTTCTCCGCTTCCGTCACCGCTCGCCCGATGACGAGCAGGTCGGCACCGGCACGAACCGCTGCCCCGGGTGTCGCCGCCCGCCCCTGGTCGTCGTTCGAACGGCCCGCGAGGCGGATGCCCGGCACCACCGCCAGCAGGGACGGGGCGGCCGGTCTGGCCGCCACCAGGTCTTTCGCCGCGCACACGAAGCCCCCGCACCCCGCCTCGCCGGCGAGGCGCGCCCGCTCGGCCACCAGCTCGGGCGGTGCCTCGCTCTCGCTCGTGAGCACGGTCACCCCGAGCACCGCCGGCGCCGGCAAGTTCGCCCGCTCGGCACCTTCTGCGAAACCCTCTACCCCAGCCCGCAGGGAGGCGGCGCCGGCCGACGCATGCACGGTCAGGTACCGTGCCCCGAGCGCCCCGAGCACCCGAGCGGCCCGGTAGGTGGTGTTCGGGATGTCAGCCAGCTTCAGGTCGACGAACACCTCGAAGCCCTCCCCGACCAGCTCGGTGACCGCACCCGGCCCGGCGGCGCTCCACAGCTCGAGACCCACCTTGGCCACGCCGAAGGTCCTCCGGAGCCGGAGCGCCCACCGCATGGCGAGCACTGAGTCGTCGAAGTCGAGGGCGAGCACGAGGCGCCGGCGCACCTCGCCCGCAAGGGTCTCGGTCATGGCGCCAACGGTACTCAAAGCCCCGAGGCTCCCTTGCCCAGTTCCTGGGTACTCAAAGCCCCGAGGCTCCCTTGCCCAGTTCCTGCACGCTCGCCAGCCCCTGGCCGGCGCACCAGCGCACTAGCTCGTCGAGCACCCGTCTCGGTGCCCTCGGCTCGGCGAACGTGGCCGTCCCCACCTGCACTGCGTCTGCCCCCGCAGCCAGGAGCTCGGCGGCGTCCTGGCCGGTCATCACGCCCCCCACGCCGACGATGGCCGCCGAGGGGAAAGCTTGCCTGCATTCGTAGACCGCCCGCACCGCCACCGGGTGCAGGGCTGGTCCCGACAGGCCGCCGCCACCTGCCCCAAGCGTCGGCGTCCCGGTGAGAGGGTCCACGGACATCCCCGTTAGGGTATTGACCAGCGTCAGGCCTTCCGCCCCGGCCCCGAGCACGGCGCCGGCGACCTCCACCACGTCGGCCACGTTGGGCGAGAGCTTGGCCCACAAGGGCAGGCCGCTTCCCTGGAGGCCCCGGGCCAGCGCTCCTATGGCGGTGGCGGCAGCCCCAGGCGAGTGCGCGAACATGCGGCCCCGGTCCTCCAAGTTCGGGCAGCTGATGTTGGCCTCGACGGCAACGACGGCCCCGGCGCCCTCTCCGCGAGTAACGGCCGCCACACGGCGCCCCACGTCCTCGTAACCCGCCGGCGAACGCGCCCACACGCTCACCACTACCCTGGCACCGGCTTTGGCGAGGGCCGGTAGGTGTTCCCTCGCCCAGGCGTCGACGCCGGGGTTGTGGAGCCCCACACTGTTGAGCATCCCCGCAGCTGCGGGTACGAGCCGGGGAGGCGGGTTGCCCTCCCAGGGCTCCACCGAGAGCGACTTCACCACGACGGCGCCGAGGCTGGACAGGTCGAAGTAGGCGCCCAGTTCGGCCCCGTGCCCCGCCGTGCCCGAAGCCGTCATTACCGGGTTGGCCAGCTCGAGGGCACCCACCCGGGCCCTCATGTCTACGAGATCGCCGCCAACCGCCCCCGAGCGCGCCCAGCCGACGAACCTTCTCGACTTCGCCACGTCCTAGCTGCTACGCGCTCGAGTGCCCATGTTCCGGCCCACCGCCGGCGCCCGGAGCCCGTCCGTCCCCGCCGGCGACGCCGGCGGCGTCGCCATTTGCCGGGCGTTGGTGGTGCTCTTGGAGCGACTTCACCGTGAAGGGGTGCCGCCCCCGCTCCACTACGCCAGCTGCCGCCGCCCGGGCGGCCGCCACCGTGGTGAGGAGGGGCACCTTGTACTGGC
>DAHWQF010000463.1 GCA_027334785.1 Acidimicrobiaceae bacterium | reverse complement strand
GGGCGCGGCAACCAACATCGCCTCCACGACCCTCCGGTCGGTCGTTGGCGACATGCTCCTCGACGACGTACTTTCCAAGCGCGAGGAAATGAACGATGCACTGCGCTGGAAGCTTGACGAGATCACCGAGCGATGGGGCGTCAAGGTCTCCAACGTCGAGGTGCGCGAGATCAAGCCTCCTCCCGCTGTCTTGGAGGCCATGACCCGCCAGATGGGCGCCGAGCGCTCGCGCCGTGCCCTCGTCTTGGAAGCCGAGGGCCAAAAACAAGCATCGGTCACCGTGGCCGAGGGCCAGAAGCAGTCTGCGATCCTCCAAGCCGAAGGTGACCGCCAGTCCGCCGAGTTGCGGGCGCAGGGCTTCGCGGCTGCCCTACGCCAGATCCTGCAGGTTGCCGGCGACGTCGACAAGACCACGATGACCCTCCAGTACCTAGAGACGTTGAAGCAGATCGGTACTTCACCATCGACCAAGTTCGTCGTGCCTGTGGAGTTGACCGACCTCCTCGCGGGCGTCCTGGCAGGGGCCAAGGGCTCGACCGCCGGCGCCGCCAAGGTCAACGGGGCAGCCGCCATAGCTCGCGCCCCCGAGGAACCGGCAGGCTAACGGGCCCGGCGCACCTGCGTCCCGCCCGGGGTGTCCTCCACTACGTAGCCCATACCGGCCAGCTTGTCCCGGATGGCGTCTGCCTCCCGGTAGTCGCGTTTTGTCCTCGCCGCGTCTCGCAGGCGCACGAGTTCAGCCACGGCCGGATCGAGCGGTCCTTCGCCGAGCCGGAGCGGGAGGCCGAGGGCGGACTCGCAGATCTGCCTGACCGCAGCGGCGAGCGCTGGCGCCCGCACGCGATGGGCCCGGGCGTCGCGCACCGCCCCGAAGACGACGGCCAAAGCTCCGGTCGTGTCGAAGTCGTCGTCCATCCGCCAGCGAAAGCGCGCCAGCACGGCGGGGTCGGGTTCGGCCTCGGGCAGACCACGCGCCTCACGAGCGAAGTTGTCGAGCCGTTCGACCATGCCCTTGGCGCCGTCCAGCGACTCAGCGGTAACGGCCATGGGCGAACGGTAATGCGAGTTGAGCACTAGCGCCCGCAGCACCCGCCCCTCGTAGCGCTCGAGGAGCTCGGGCAGCGAGGTTATATTGCCGACCGACTTGCTCATCTTCTCGCCGCGTTCGTCGACCACCATGCCGTTGTGGGCCCAGTGGCGGGCAAAGGCCCGGCCGGCCGCCAGGGCTTGGGCGCGCTCGTTCTCGTGGTGGGGGAAGACGAGGTCGAGCCCGCCCAAGTGGAGGTCGAAGCCCTCGCCAAGAAGGCCGAGCGACATCACGACGCACTCCGTGTGCCACCCGGGCCGGCCGTCTCCCCACGGGGAGGGCCAGGAAGGCTCCCCGGGCTTGGCCCGTTTCCAGAGCACGAAGTCGAGGGGGTTGCGCTTGCCGGCCTCGTCTGGCGCCTCTACCCGGGCACCGGCCCGGAGCATGGCTAGGTCCTGGCGCGCCAAGAGGCCGTAACCAGCTACCGACGCGGTGGAAAAGTAGACCCCGTCACCGCCCTCGTAGGCGTGGCCGGTGGCGAGCAGCCCAGCGATGAACTCCACCATTTCCCCCACATAGGCCGCGGCATGGGGGTCGGCGTCGGGGCGGGCAACGCCGAGGCCATCCATTGTCTCCCACCACAGTTCCTCGTAGCGCGCCGCCACCTCTTCGGGCCGGCGTCCCTCGCCGGCCGCGGCCGCGATGATCTTGTCCTCGATATCGGTCACATTGGACACGAAGCGCACCTCGAAGCCGCTCCAGGCCAGGTAGCGGCGGAACACGTCCCATATGAGGGTGACCCGGCCGTGGCCTAGGTGGGGAGCACCTGAGACCGTCGGCCCGCACAGGTACACCGCCAGGCGCCCGGCGTCCCGGGGCTCCAAGGGGGCGACTTCGCCGGTCGCGGTGTCCATCAAGGCGACCACACCAAGTACCGTAGCGGGATAATGCCCGCACTGAGCCCCAATAACGCCGTGGCCCGGCCCGGCGCGCCCGACAAGCCCACGCTCTCGGGCCTGGAGGAGAAGTGGTCGCGCCGCTGGTCAGAGGACGGCACCTACCACTTCGACGGCGCCTCGCCACGCGAACGGGTGTTCTCGATCGATACTCCGCCTCCGACGGTGAGCGGGTCGTTGCACATCGGCCACGTATTTTCCTACACCCACACCGACACCATCGCCCGCTACAAGCGCATGAAGGGGTACGCCGTCTTCTACCCCATGGGCTGGGACGACAACGGCCTGCCCACCGAAAGGCGGGTGCAAAACTACTTCGGCGTCCGCTGCGACCCCACGCTGGCCTACCAGGAGGGCTTTGAGCCGCCCGCACAAGGGGGGCTCGGGAGGGGCCAGCACCCAGTCTCTATCAGCCGGCCCAACTTCGTCGAGTTGTGCGGAAGGCTCACGGCCGAAGACGAGCGCGCGTTCGAGGAGACCTGGCGGCACCTTGGGCTCTCGGTCGACTGGCGCCACCTCTACACAACGATCGGCGACAGGGCCAGGCGCACCTCGCAGCGAGCGTTCCTGCGGTTGCTCCGTCGAAAAGAGGCGTACTCCGCCGAGGCACCGACGCTTTGGGACGTCGATTTCGGCACGGCCGTCGCCCAGGCCGAGCTCGTCGACAGGGAGAGGCATGGCGCCTACCACAAGCTGGCCTTCCATGGCCCCGGCGGCGTCGACCTGCTGGTCGACACGACTCGCCCCGAGCTCCTGCCCGCTTGCGTGGCAGTGGTGGTGCACCCCGACGACGACCGCTACCGTGCCCTGGTCGGGGCCACCGTCACGACACCGCTCTTCGGCGCCCGCGTTCCCGTCGTGGCGCACCCGCTCGCCGAACCGGAGAAGGGGACGGGGGCCGCCATGGTCTGCACGTTCGGTGACCTGACCGATGTCACCTGGTGGCGGGAACTCTCGCTGCCGGTGCGAGCCATCGTGGGGCGCGACGGACGGCTGGTGGGGACGGCGCCGGCGGGCCTCAGTCCAGCCGGGGCTGCGCTCTACTCGGCCGAGTTGGCGGGGAAAACGGTGGCCGCGGCGCAGAAGCGCGTCGTCGAGTTGCTCCGGGATACGGGAGAACTGGTGGGAGAGCCGCGCTCCACGACCCACATGGTGAAGTTCTACGAGCGGGGGGACAGGCCGCTTGAAATAGTGACGAGCCGGCAGTGGTGGATCCGCACGCTCGCGCACCGCGAAGACCTGCTGGCGCGTGGGCGGGAGCTCCGCTGGCACCCGAGTTTCATGCGCGCCCGCTACGAGGACTGGGTCACAGGCTTGAACAGTGACTGGCTCATCAGCCGCCAGCGCTTCTTCGGCGT
>DAHWQF010000462.1 GCA_027334785.1 Acidimicrobiaceae bacterium | reverse complement strand
CAACCGGTACGCCTCGACCACGAACGTCGCCACCCAGCGCAAGGTCATCGACCAGGTTGAAAAGCTCATGTTGAGCGAGGTTCCCGTCGTGCCCGTGGACGAGTTCCCGGCTCAGTCGCAGTACGACACGGCCAAGTTCAGCGGCTGGGCCACCCCCAGCGACCCCTACGCTGAGCCGGCTCCCTACAACCTGCCCGACTGGGGTATTCAGCTGGCAAACCTCCGACCGAAGTAGGCCAAGCGGCGAACTCCTCGTCCCGCAGCGGAGCGGGCGTGCGAGGGACCCAGCAAAGCTATGTCTGGGCTGTCTGTTGCGAAAATACCTGCCGCCAGCCTCCTGACCTGCGGTTACGCGTAACAGATGGTGGGCTGCCCGGGGGCCTCGCTCAAGACGAAAGTCTGTTGCGCGTGCTCGTAGCACAATGTGTGACCCTTCGGTCGGCCCCAGCGCCAGACTGTTCAACGGCCTCAAGTGCCAAGGATGCCCCGGCGCCGCGGGCTAGCCCAGCCCCATTTTCACGCTTTGGTGACGTCCCCGCAAGGGGACCCGCTGGACTGTTCAGTAACTCTGTTTAGGTGCAAGCTATGGTGCTGCTAATCTCGTCGGTGACGGTCGCCTAGAGGCCGTCAGCCTCCAGCTGGCGACGTGATCGGCCAGGGCCGTGCCCTTGGCTTGAGCCTCGTGCGGTTCTATCCGGACGGTTAGCACTTCCTCGGCGTCGGCCCCGTAGGAGGCATGGGCCAGTACCTGCCCTCCCGGACCAACGACGAGGGACCGACCGATACAGAGCCTCCCCTCCCATGGCCCCGCAGTGATAGGACCGACGTTCGACACGCCGATCACCGTCACGTCGTATATGGACGCTAGTTCCCCATAGCTCTCCAACCACTCAGCCCCATAGGGGTCAGCGGCCTGGTCATGGTCAGGCTCGACGGCCCAGGCGCTGGGGGAGAAGATAACCTGTGCTCCCATACGGCACAGCGCATGCCCAAGCTCAAGCGAACCTGGCAAGTTGTCGGCACATATGTCCAGGCCGACCCGGCCGAGCTCGGTGTCGGCCACGCAGAGGCGGTCCCCAATGGCATAGAGCTCGAGAGCGAAGTCAAGCTCGTTGATCTTGCGGTGGTGGAGGAGTACCTCACCCTCGGGCGATAGCAACACGGCCGCGTTATAGAGCCGGTCGCCGGCCCTTTCCACCAGCCCAGCGGCCACGTACACGTGGCGATCGCGAGCAGCCTTGGCAAGGTAGTCCGAGTGAGGCCCAGGGACGGGCTGGGCCAGGTTCCACGCCGATGGGTGCGTCCAGCCCAAGTCAAGGCACTCGGGGAGCACTACTATCCGGCAACCGCGGCTTGCGGCGGTTGCTACGGCCTTCACCGCCCGCTCAAGGTTGGCCTGTGGGCGTCCACCTTCGACGAGGATCTGCCCCAACGCAACTTGGTAAGCCATGCCAAAAGAACCCTAGTCGCCAAGCAACTGAAGTGTTGCCGCGAGCGCCTAGTGAGACTCCTCGTTGTGGTGGACCTCGCCTCACGAGGGTGGCCGGCTCCCCCCGGGGCGCCGGTGGTAGGGGTCGGCCCGCCAGGTCATGGTGGGCCTCCTCCAGGACGGCCTCGATCTGCCACGGCGCCGGCCTCGCGGCCGGGTCGAGTGGTCGCCGCCGGACAACGCCGTCATCTACAACACGCTGAGGAACCCGGTCTATGCGGGGCCTTCGTCTTCGGCAAGACCCGGCTCACCCGAAAGGTGGGCGAGGACGGCCGCATAGTCGAGCTGAAAGTCCCTTTGTCCCGCTCGGAATGGGCGGTCGTAATAAGGGGCCTAGGCGCTTAACGCCTCCCATCGACAAAAGGCTGTGGATGTAGGCAGGGTGTTGTCTATGCGGCTGTCGCGATCCCGAGGTGCCCGAAGAGATCCTCCATACCTGAGCGCAGTTTGGCGTAATCGTGCTCTATGGGCGTCCAGTTCCGGCGGCTAGCGACGCGCCGGGGCTGACGCGTTTCGCCTAGCAATGGGGCAAGGACTTTGTCCCGGATGGTCGTGATAGCGGTGATCGTTCGCAGGGCGTCGGGCGGCACGTGGTAGCGGCGTGACCGTCCCGGCTTTTTCACCAGCTGCTTGGCCCTGAACTTCCTCAGGTCGTAGGCGGCCTGGCGGACGGTGTAGGCATCGGGGCCTTGGCCACTGAGGTGCTGCACCTTGGCAGCGAGGTCGGCGACGGTGAAGCCCTTGGGAGCCGCGGACAGGGCGGCGATGGCAGCCATGGCGCGGCGGGCGCGCGGGGAGCCGAGGTCGATCCCGCCGACACGCGTCGCCCCCAAGGTGGCCGGTCGGGGCAGCTCGTCCAAGAAGCCGTCGGGGAGGGAGCCGACGCTCGCGCAGTCGAGCGTGGTGCAGAAGCGGTCTGCCATCTCTCCCAGGCGGCCGATGATGTCGGGCAGGCGTTCGAGCACCCTCCCGCAGCCGAGCTCGGCCGCGTTGTGGCAGGTGGCCTCCACCCTCAGCACGCGTTCGCCCTTGGTGTACGCCTTCAGCCCAAGCCTCCCGAAGGTCAGCTTGAACCAGGTGAGGTCGTAGCTCGGGGTCTCGACCACGGCTGAGACGGTGGCTGGCTTCTTGCGGTTGTTGTGGGGCCGGTGCTTGGCGCCGAAGAGCGTCTTCAACCTGGGCACGTCGAGACGTTGGCGTGTCCGCTCGCAGACCCTGTTGAAGACCTCGTCCATCACTGCACCGTCGGAGAAGAGGAGGTTCCGGCTGTACTCGGCCTGGTAGACCGAGTACTCGAAGCGGCAGCGGGCTTCCGCCTGTTCGGCCGTCGTCAGCGCGAAGCAGAGCACCGAGGAGTAGATCCAGCGTTCGCACACCTGGCGCAGGCGCCCTATAGCCGCAGGACGCGACAAGGCTTCTGCGCAGAGCGCCAAGCGTGCTGGGTCGTCCACCCTAGTGAAGCAGTTGCCCTCCTTTTGGAAGCCGATGCCAGTTTGGGCGGCCCGGCGCTCGACGTAGTTGTGGCCGTTCAAGATGACCTGGGCCGAGAAGGGCGGGTGGCCCGACATCTTGATCACGAGGTGGCCCCACTCGGGGTCCGAGATGTGGAAGCTGTAGTGCTTCACGAAGCCGTTCTTCTTCGCCAAGTTGACAAGCACCCCGGACTTCGAGCGCGTCACCTTCCACGTCGGCGCCACGGCCTTCGCGACCAGCACCATGAACACGCCGGGCCCGACCTCGTGCTTGGACAGGTAGTCCTCGGCGATCAGGTGCTTCCGTTCGCCGGCCTCGCAGTCGACGACCGGCACGCCGTTGGCCTCCCCCCAGGCCCGCACGCGCCGCGCGAAGCGCCC
>DAHWQF010000461.1 GCA_027334785.1 Acidimicrobiaceae bacterium | reverse complement strand
AGACGATCGTCGTTCAACAGGCCTGCAGGCACGCCGAACAGCTCGGCGACGCCGGCAGAAGACGCCCACCCCGAGACGTCGTAGAGGGGTGCGGGACCACAGAGGCGGTTGGCGACCAAGACGGCGATGACCTCACCGTGGGTGAGCAGCGAGCGACCGCGCATCGGCACGACCTCGTCGACCAGCTCGGACAGACCCAGCCGCTGCAGGTAGTGCGCGACCAACAGCAGCGGGCCGACGTCGCGACTGGTACCCAGAGCAGGAGGGTCCAGTCGGGCGAACGAACCTGCCAAGCGATCCAGCTGCCCGGAAGCCTTCAGCTCGTCGAGGCGTCCGAGGGTTGCCACAACGCGTTGGCGGACCTTCCCCCCTTCCCGGCGGCCTTCGACCAGCTGCACGTACTCGTGCAGCTGGTCGCCCCGGCGAACGCGCTTGATCCTGGTGTACATGTTGGCACAACGCTACCACCGATCATCCCCTCATTACAAGGATGTAATCGCTACGCGTTGGCACAACGCGTCGAGATCCCGAGGGTCGCCATGGTGCCCAAGACGCAAGGAACCACAAGACCAACTGGCGATCCATCTTCGCCCCTTGGCGACTCCCGGTGCGGAAAACGGGGCTAGGTCACGCCAAGGTCACGCCAGTCACACCCCTCGGGTACTTGTGCCGGGAATGGGGAGACGGTCCTTCGGGTCGGTGCGACTGCGCCCTGACGGGAGATGGGACGCTGATTACTTGTTCGCCGGGAAGCGGGTGGCTCGGCGCGACTTCGTCTCCGAGGCCCAGGCCGAGGCCTGGCTCGAGTCCGAGCGAGTGAAGTGCGCCGCGAAGAAGCGGCGAGCTCGATCGAGCACGTGGGGGACCGTGCTCGCGTCGCCTTCCGGGTACCGGGTTCGTCATCCCCGTCCTGGTGGTGGACCCCCGGTGAACCGTCCTGAGCGCTTCGAGTCCAAGCGGGATGCCGACGCGTTCCTGGCGAACCTGAGAGTCCAGTTCGACAAGGGAACCCTCAGAGTCGACTCGTCCGACGAGACCGTTCTCGAGTTCGCGACGGCGTGGCTCACGACGGCCATGGTCCGTGGTTCCACCCACGACAAGTACGCCCAGTACATCGCTCGCTACATCGCGCCGGTCCCGGTCGACGACGCCCCGGCCGACAGGCGCGTCCGGAGGTCATCGCCCTATCTCGCGGTGAGCCTCGCGCACACGCCCCTGCGCAAGCTCTCGGCAGAGCAGGTGGGTCGCTGGTTCGCCACGATCAGGGCAGACGTCCCCACCACGGCCGCCGGGGCCTACCGGCTCCTCGCTACGATGTGCAAGGACGCCGTGCGGCTGGGCAAGCTCGACAGCAGCCCCTGCGTCCTGCGGGGTGCGCACAAGGAGTCCGTGCCTGTGTCGCGCACGATCCCGGTGCCGCACATCGCGATGCTCGCTGACGCCATGCCAGCCAAGCTACGGCTGACGGTCCTCCTCGCCGGGTGGTGCGGGCTTCGACGCGAGGAGGTGCTGGGCCTGCAGATCGACGACGTGGACCTGTCGGACCCGGAGCACCCGCGCCTGACGGTCCGACGATCGTGGGTCCGAGGGCACGGTGCTCTCGGGGCCGGCCCCACGAAGAACGGAGAGCACCGCGTCATCGAGGTGCCGGCACCGGTCGGAGAAGCCCTCCGCGAGCACGTCGCTGTGCACGCAGGAAGCCCATGGCTCTTCCCGGGCGGGAGAGGAGCCGTTGACCCTCGGGTCCTCGACCGTCAGTGGCGCAGGGCGACCGAGGCGCTCGGCCTGCCGGCGTACCGGTTCCACGAGCTCAGGCACACGGCGCTCACGAACTTCGGCAAGACGGGCGCGACGGTGGCCGAGATCAAGACGTTCGGCGGGCACGCGAGCATTGCCGCCGCGGCCCGTTACTGGCACGATACGGGGGAGCGCTCCAGGGAGCTCGCGGATCGACTCGGCGCGATGGCGTGAGCTGCGGCTGCGGGGTTCGAAAACCCAATACCACGATGCGAACCAAATAACAGCGTTGTGATCCACAACGTCGGCCGGAACATGAATCGCTTGGTAGTGGGTCAATGGGACTTGGGTGGCGAGCACTCAACCATGACAACTGTGGCCCATGCGTTGCGCCTGAGCTCATAATTGCTGGACACACACGATGTCGATGTGGGTGATCACCCGGAGCGACCGGAGGAGCCCGTCGCGCGCGTAGTGCCTACGCGGACCGACCGACCAGCCAGCGGGGCCGCGGAGCCGTGCGACCCGCCACGTCGGCAGGCTGGACGAGCCCCGAGACCCGCAGTCTTCCTCGGTCTGGGATAGGAGCGCGAAGCCCTCCGTTCCGAGCAACGTGCTCGCGCCTCCACTACGGCCACCGGCCACCCATATTCGGTGCCCTCCGTTCCCTGGTTGCTGACCGCAGAATCGGAGATGCAGGGCACCTGGTGCTGGAAGCCAATGGACGGGTTACGTCTTCGGCATTGCCCCACACACGAGTCGCGCCGCGATGGAAGCCGGGCCATTCGGCCCGGCAGACGTGTCGGTGGTGTCCGTGGTGTCGGTGGTGTCGGTGGGCCGCAATGGAGGCCGGGCCATTTGGCCCAGTAGACCCGTTGGGCTGTGGCCAGTCAGGACCACGGTAAATAGCCGCAATGGAGGCCGGGCCATTCGGCCCGGCAGACCTGCCAGGTCACAGCGCCCACACTCCACGGTAGGCGGCGCCGCAATGGAGGGCGGGCCATTCGGCCCGGCAGACAAGCGCAGGTGGCTCGCACGTCCGGCCGCAGACCCGCCGCAATGGAGGCCGGGCCATTCGGCCCGGCAGACCGTGTCCGAACTTCCGCAATGAGAGCAGCCGTTAGTGCCGCAATGGAGGCCGGGCCATTCGTAACCATTCACGTGCCGCGTACCGCTGGCGGAGTCGTTACACGCCCGCTCGTCAGGGCTTGACCGGTCGTACTGGGCAAGAAGTTTTCAAAATAGGCTCTGACCAGCGCGTTTGTCCTGGTCAAAGGCTCGCGATTTGGCTGTGACTTTGCTCAGCTGGTGTCCGTGGCAGACGAGCGGCCGAGCCGAGCAGACCTCGTACGGGAGATCGCCGAGCTGCGAGCCGAGAACGCCGAGCTGCGAGCACACAACGTCGCACTCGGTCGAGAGATCTCGGCACTCGAGGGAACGATCGAGACGATGGCCCGCACGATCGCTGCGCTCGAAAAGAAGCTCGGGCGCAACTCGCAGAACTCCTCGATGCCGCCGTCGTCGGACGTGTTCACCAAGCCAGCCAAGGAGGAGAGCCCGAACAGGAAGGCCCGTCGTGCGATGGGCAGGAAGCCGGGCAAGCAGCCCGGTGCCCCCGGAGTGAACCTC
>DAHWQF010000460.1 GCA_027334785.1 Acidimicrobiaceae bacterium | reverse complement strand
CCAGGTGATGGACCATGTGCTGCACCCAGGCGAAGTTGGCGTTGCCGGTGGGTGGTATTCCATACTGCCAGCGTTTGTCATCCCGCAGCAGATCGCCGCCCCAATCGGAAATGTTGAAGGGCGGGTTGGCAAGGATGTAATCGGCACGCAGGTCGGGATGCAGGTCTTTGTGAAAGGTATCCGCCGCTTCCGGTCCCAGGTCGGCCTCACCCCCAAGCGCGCCGCTCGGCTCGTCCGCTTCGACCACGCCGCCCACCGCCTCGCCGCTGGTCACAGCGCTGCCCTTGTGGCAGCCGAGAGCGGCTACGCCGACCAGTCCCATCTCCACCGGGATGTCATGGCCTTTGCCGGGGTAACACCTAACGCGGTTGCAGTCTCGCCTTTCCTGGCGGTCGACGATGTCGCGTGGCCTACCCCGGGCTACGGGCCCCAGAGAGCGGCGCAAGCGAGATAAGGACTCAGTCGATCGTGGTGACCTGAAAACGCCCCGACCTATCGGCGTCAACTGGCGCTGTCGGGCGGGCGAGGATGGCACTGGGCGTCTGTTCCAATGGCACCTGGGGCGCCCACCCGCACAGCAGCTCCAGGCGCCGGGCGTTGCCAGCGTGCAAAGGGACGTCGGCGATGCGTGCGAAGCCGCTGCTGCTCTCCAGGCGGGTAGCATGTGCGTGGTTGGGGAGTAGCCCCTCGCCGGGAGGTCGACATGCTGGCGCCGTCGGGCGCCCGGTCCCCGGGTCCGTAGGTGCGGATGGGCGAGACCATCGGTTCGGTCCATGTTGTAATGGCCGGGCGGTGGTCGAGTGCCCCGCCTGGCGGAAAGAGCAGGGTTTGCGCATGTCGCCCTACATAGCCTTGGTGTGCTTCCCGGTCATCTTCGTCGGCGAACTGCCGGACAAGACCATGTTGGCCAGCCTGGTCATGGCCACCCGAGCTCGTCCGGTGCAGGTGTGGGCGGGCGCTGCTATGGCCTTCGCCGCCCACGTCGCCATAGCCGTCACGGCCGGCGTTGCCCTCTTCGCTCTCCTGCCCCGCCAGGCCGTCAACGCAGTGGTCGCGGCTGCGTTCGTCGCTGGTGCCGTCTATGCCTGGGCGTCCTCGCGCTCCGAACAAGAAGAAACCGTCGGACGCCTGCCATCCGGTCGAAGTGTGGTCCTCAGCGCCTTCATGGTCATTTTCGTCGCCGAGTGGGGTGACCTGACCCAGATCCTCACTGCCAATCTCGCCGCCAAATACGGCTCTCCGCTCTCGGTCGCGATCGGTTCGGTGGCGGCCCTGTGGGCTGTCGCCGCGATCGCCGTCATGAGCGGCAGCACCCTGCCACGGTTCGTCAGCATCCGCCGGACCCGCCAGGTCACCGCCGTCGTCCTCAATCGGCTTGGCCACCTACGCCGCCTGGACGGCGGCACACTGACGGCCATGCCTCCCGCGCCCCCAATGGCGGTGCCGCAATGGCCCTGACCATCTACGGGGTCACCGTGCTCGTGTTCATGATGGGCATGTACGCGCTCGAACGCCGTGACGACCGCTACATCGCCGCCTTCGCTTTGGGCTGCGCCCTATCCTCCAGTTACGGCTTCTTGTCCGGGGCCTGGCCCTTTGGCGTCGTCGAAGCCGTCTGGTGTGCCATCGCCGCACGCCGCTATGTGCTCACCCGTAGACGACCCCGCTCGGCAAGCGACTAGGTCAAAATGGTCGCCGCGGGGCATCGTCGACCTGAGCGGCTCTAAAAGCGGCTGCCGACTTTTCCTCCGGTCTGGCGCTAGGAGGCTGCCGAAGTAATGACTCTGGTGGAGCCGAGGTGGCGTCCGGTCACCCTCGCCGTTTGTGCTTGGCCGTGGTGCGGACCGCAACGGCAAACCTTTCTCGCGTTGCGGGACCGCTCGCCGTGTACACGCCGTCGCCAAGCGGACGGACGGTGATCGTGCCACTGGCGTCAAGGAAGACCGGGCTGAACACCGCCCGGCGGGCCTTCGTGACCAGCATTCGGCGGGTGCCGTTCGAAAGCGCCATATAGAGGCGGTAGAGCTTCGCGCCGGGGACGGCAGGGAACGTGACCGTCACTCGGCCGCCGTGACGGCTAACGCGCAGTGCGCGGACCTTGCCGAGGCGCTGTAGCCCCGGCGCGGGGTAGCTCCCAACGACGGTGCGGGCTTGTGGCGCACCGTCGATGTACACCTGGGCGATGATCTGGCGCCTGCCACTGCCGGCGGTCGCGGTGAAAGGGATCGAGCCATGGCCGCCGTGGGCGCTGCCGACCAAGCTGTTCACCTGCGCGGAAACTTGGTAAAAGAGGACCGTCTCGCCGGGCTCGCGCCGTACCGTGTAGACGAGGCGGCGGTGCTCGCCTCGGCCGGTCACGTGTGCCTTGACCGCGGGGGCTAGTCGAGGTCACAGGCGGGCCGATTTTTGTCGGTGCTGAAGACCACTCCCTGGTGGTTGAAGAACGCGTTTGAGAGGAAGTCCCCCATGTTCTCGTGCCACGGGTAGGCAAAGCCGCCGCTGCCATAGATCGCCCCATTGAACAGCGAGACGGTGCCGCATAGGCCGACACCGCCCGTGCCCGATGGACCGTGGGCGATGAGCGCTTGGGCTTGGCTGGCCAGAACGGGGACGCCGCCGGCTGAAACGTCGACGAACGCTCCGGCCTGGGCGAGGTGGCCGCCGGTGAACGCGAACCCGAGCGGGACCGATTTGGAGCAGCCCTTCGCTGTGAAGTCCGGCCCGGGCCGGAAGACGACGTTCACCGCGCCGGTGATGTTGAGATCCCCGCTCGCGAGCCAGGTGTCGTGGCCGAACCCGGAGTCGTCGATCCCGGTGACCCGCTGGAACGGGTCCACAGGTGCGTCGGGGTTGCTCGGGTCTGTGTTGGAGTCGGCGCTGTACTGCTCGCGGTAGCAGATCCCGAAGTTGTCGAGCTGGAACGGCCCGAGGTCGATATTGGCGCCCCCGCTTGTGTTGCCGAGGTACCCGTAGACGACGTGGAACGGCTCGCTCGTCCCGACCCGAGCGACCACCTGCGCGGTCACCGGGCCGCCGTTGTCGTTGAAGGGCTCGGGTAGCTGCACCGCGAAGGAGATGATCGCCGTGTCGTCCTCGAAGCTGACCTGCAAGCCGCCGGCGCTCAAAAACCCTCCAACATTGGAGAGGGCGTCGATGACCTGGCTTGCAGCCTCCTTGTTTTGCTGCGGCTGTTGCGCGATGGTCTGCTTCAGGTCGCTGACGCTCAGGGCGGGGAAGTCCATCGACGAGTCACTTTCGGGGCTCGCCGGCAGGAGGTAGTTGATCGGTTGGTACGGGTGAGAGGGATCGAGCGACGAATGTTTTGGGGCAGCCAACAGCTGATCGGCACATCTCGGGCTAGTGCCGTGGGTAT
>DAHWQF010000045.1 GCA_027334785.1 Acidimicrobiaceae bacterium | reverse complement strand
TTCGCCGCCCGAGCACCAGCCCACCCAAGTGTTCTGCGGCCGCCCTGTCCCGCTCGGCGAGCACATGGCTGTAGACGCGCAAAGTCGTGCTGGCGTCCGCATGCCCGAGCCGGCCAGCAACCGTCCGTACGTCTGTGCCGGCGCCTATCAACTGAGTGGCCGAGAAGTGGCGCAGGTCGTGGAACCGCGTTTGGATGCCCAACTCGCGGGTCAGGCGCCAGTACGCTCGTCCGAGCCCGTCGGGCAAGCAGGGCTGTGACCCGCCAGCGTCCCGAGACAGGACGTAGGGGTCCTGGACCAGCTCCAGTCCGACCGTCCTCGCGTACTTTTCCTGATCGAGATGCCGCTCGGTCAACAGGTCGACCGTTCCCGGGTCGAGGGCGACGTCGCGGACTTGGTGGGTCTTTGTGTCGCCCATGTGGAGCCGTCCCGGCGTCACCGTCAGCGATCGCGACACGCGGAGCTGCGCCAGTCCCAGGTCCACGTCGCTCCACCTGAGCGCGCCCAGCTCGCCTCGCCGCATTCCAGTTACCGCGGCCAAGGCGACGGCCGTGGCGAGCACCGAGTCTCCACCTGCCGCTGCAGCTCCCATCAGCTTGACCCGGGCCGGCGTACTCGGCCGCAGTGTTCTCCCCCTTGGTGGCTACCTGGTGGAGGTCGGCGGCGAACTCGGCCAGGTCGTAACGGCCCTTGCCCACGTCGTCGTGCGGGATGATCACCTCCCGCCACGGGCGAAGGCCCGCCACCGCGCCACCGGTGCCCGGCGCAGCCGCCACGGCCTTGCGTGTCTCGCTCTCGTGCAACAGTCGCCGGAGCTCGGTCTTGGAGCGCCCGACCTCGCCCGCCTCCCGGGCATCCACAGCCACGAGCAGGCGTTCCGCTGAGTCGAGTGCCCGGTAGGTGTCGTCGGCGTTGAACGCCTCGTTGTGCGCCCATTTGTTGCGGGTGTCCCGTAGCTCGAAGACCAAGTTGCGGTCCGCCTTGGTCAGCCGCTGGCGGAACGCCGAGTCCCACGCGTCGGCCATCACCCGGAGCAGGAACGCCGGATCTTGGGGGGAACCCTCATCGCGGTGCCCCTGCAGTAAACCCTGGCCGGTCGCCGTTTTCATCTGCCGTTCTACGAACGGCCCAAGGCCGGAGGCCAGCAGCTCGAAGCCCGCCCGACAGGGTCGCGGTTAGTCGTTGCCATCGCTCACCTCCAGTTCTGCGTGCACCGCGGCAACAACCTGTTCGGCGAAACGGGCAAAGCGTTCCGCCTGCTCCCGGTCCGCTTCCAATAACTCGTCCGCGTACCTGCCATCGATCGCCCAGGGGGTAAGGGCCTTGAGGATTTCCTCGTCTATGCCCGCCAACCTGCTCGAGTTTTTGCACAGCTCGTACAGCGGCTCCAAGTCATGCATCTTGAACGGCACTCCGGCATCTATCAGCACCGCCTTCAGCGATTTCTCCACCACAAGATGGGCCATGAAACAGACGAGCCGACGGGGGCTATCTGGGTCGCGCTGGACAGCATGCCACCCTGCGAGGTCGTCCTCGACGTTCGCCAACCATCGTCGGGCCTCGTCGTGGTTGTTGTCAGGCAGCTCGTTCATACACCGCCCGCCCTTCCCGCAGCGGCCAATAGTGCATCGAGCCGATGACATCCTGGCGGCGCTCGCACTCCCGGAGGTCGGTGACGAACACCTGGACCGGCACTACCGATGGCAAGGCCGAGCGCAACCTGACCTCCCAATCGTGGCGCTGCTCGTAGTCCATCGAGCGCAGCACGACCATGATGTCTATGTCGGAGTCAGGGCCGTCGTCGCCGCGTGCGACCGAGCCGAAAAGGATGACGCGTTCGGGGTCGCTCGCCTGGGCAAGCTTCTGGACAACCTCAGGTACCCACTCCGCGAGGGTGCGCCCGTCGTAAGCAGCCTTGCCGTTGATGGTGGACACCCGGCTCATATGCCCAGCCCCGGTTGCTCGGACGGGGCTGCGCCCGCGGCCAGCCCAGCGATACGGGGCCATGAGGTGACCAGGAGGTTGTAGCCCAGAGCATCTTCCGCCCATCCCCGACGCTCGCATATCGAATAGAGGCGGTAAGCGAGGTCCCTGGCGGCGTACCCGAGCCCGCCGACCTTTCGCAATAGATCAGCGGCTTTGGACTCACCCTCCTTGTCGATCGCCTTCACGAGATGCTGTGCCACTTCCCATACGGTCACGCGCTTGTCGGTTGCAGGGTCCCAGTTCGCCGGCAGTTTGTCGCGCGGCAAGAGGCGCACGCGCCCGGCACGAGCAACCAATATCCCCGCTTCTTCCAGCCCTCCCACTGAAACGTTCGTTGCCCTGGCGAGCCCTTCGGCAGGGTCGTAAGCCGCCTCGTCAAAGCCGTACTGCTCGAACCACTTGACGGCGAAGCGGGTATCGGCATCAAACTCGCCCTCCTGCGCGGGCAGCACCTCGTCGAGCACCTGGTTTATGAGTGTCAACGCCGTGCGAACGGTCATTGGGTCACCGTTCGCCTCCACCACTTTGGCATACCGGGAGAACACCGCCATGCCTGGACCGATTGCCGCTTGCGCCAGGTCCACCGGGGCGATATTGCCCTGTTGTAGCTCCCACAGTGCCTTCGGCAGTTCAGAGTGCAGAGCTGCAAGGAACCCACGGCGGTCCGTGATCCCGGCGTCGACGCTTCTCTGTCGACAGGCAAGCACCACAGAAGACGCTAGAGCGTTTGTCCCTGTCGAAAGGAGGCGGTTGCCAAGCTCAGTCCGCATTGGCCAAGTGGCCGTAACAGCCAAGCCGGAGCGCAAGAGCGCGCTCAGCATCGTCTCCCAACCGGTAGACGCGATGCCGCCCTCATCATGCTCGGCCTGCTTGAACGCGTAGAACAAAGTCAACGGGTGCTGTGAGGCACTGACCTCCCTCAAATTGCCAAAGACGCGTTCGAAGCCTTCCTCAAAGAACTTTCTCGCCTTGTCCCTGTTCCCGCCATTACGATACGGGCTGGCTATCAACTCAGCCGTCTTCGGAGTCAGCAGGGTCGAAAACAGGTCGGGATAGACGTCAGCCAGTGACCGGCGTAACCAAACGTAGAAGAAATCAGCAAGATCCGCATAACCGACATTGTCGTAATAGGGAGGATCGGTCGCAACAACAACACCCTGAAGTGAACCAGGACGTCGAGCATCCGTCTGCGACACTTTACCCATAGGACCCTTACCCACGCGTTCAACTACCTTGGCAACCCAATTGAAGTTCTCACCCAGTGAACCAGCCGACTCACAGAAGGGTTTCGCCTCCGCGAAGTCCCATGACATGGCTATCGCCTGGCGAGAGTAGGTGTTGCGGACTGCTTCCTGTTTGGGGTGGCTTGCCCACGTTGCCAAAGTGGAACCGTAATCGCTGCACCGGCTCACCGCGAACGCAAGGTAGGTTGCAATAGCGCTCGCGTATGAGTCCTCTGCACCATCGGCTATCAGCCGTTTACGAGCCTCGTGCACGAGATCTGAAGAGGTGCAGAGCGCTGACAGTTGCCTGTTCGTGAAGGCGTCGCCCCATCGACCCATACCGTACCCCCCCCGCAAAAGGGGTCGAGTACCGCCGGAGGGTGCTCGCCACATGACCGGCGGATCTCCTCGCGTGCCTCGGCTAGGACATCTTCGTTGCTGGAGGCTTCCCAGGGCACCAACCGCTCGATGATGTCAAACAGCCGTCGCCGCTCAGCCTCCTGAGCCTCCTCGGTCGGGAACCGATCAGGGTGAGCCGAGGGGTCGTCCACGAGCTGGGCGAACAGGACCGCGCGGCAGGCCGCCAGCGGCCGGCGCGCCCACCACAGGTGCAGCGTGGACGGGTGCCCGTGGCGGATCGATTTCTCACGGGCGGCTTCCCGGTTGATAGCGTCAAGGGGCAGCGCCACCTCGATCAACTTGCATTTGACAGATGGAGGCCCGGCCACCTCAGGCGTTCGCCTCCGTTGAGGCCTGGTTGTGGTGCTCGTAATCGTTCCAGCTCACTGAGCGTTCCTCCTGGTCACCCATCTTGGCACCCCGGCCAGGCCCCCGGGGTGACCACCGGGAGGCGAACGCCAGCCCTCGCACGGGCGGCTCCAGCAGTCGTTTGAGGCGACCTGCGATCAGTTCGTTGCGCGCTGGCGTTCGCCAGAGAGCATCAGCGACAGGTGAGAGAGCAGCACGCGCATGAGGTCCAGGGCGAAGGCGGCACCCATGTGGTCAACGGCGAAGGTTCCCGCCAGCGTTCCGTTTGCCGCAACATGGCGCCCGCCGTGCAGGAACTCGCCCGCCTTGACGAGCACCGCGTCCAGGTACCCGCGCTTCTTCTCGTCTCGGACGTCATCCAGGACCGCCTTCTTCGCACCTGGCAGCGCGTCGAGCGCTCGCCGGAGGTGCAGGAAGACGGCAGCGTCATCACCCGATGCGTATGCCCGCTCGGCGTTGTCGAGGTTCGCTACCGCCTTCGCCCACTCTTGCTTGAGGACCTCGTCACTGCGCGGCAGAACGACCTCGAGGTACCGGTACTGCTGACGCCGACCCATGGAGCCTGGCCTCTAGCTGTAGCACGCTCGACGTCGGAGAGAGGCTATCCGTGACCCAGCGCAGCAACCGTTGCGACGTCACTAGGCGGGAAAGGGTGGCCACCTCGGCTTCGAGCTCGGAGCGAGTGGCAGCGGCCGATGCCTCGTCGACCAGGGCCTCCTCCATCTCCTCCCGCTCGGAGGCGTCGAGGTCGTCGACGTCGAGGTCCTCGTCCACCCCGAAGCGGGCGACAGCCTCGGCCGCGTCGGCGGAGGGGCGTTTCCGGTTCATCTCGTCCAGGCGTTCCTGGAGGCGCTTGCGGCGGCGCTGGAGCGAGCAGAAGATCGCTTCAGGCGAGGAGGCGAGCCGGCGCTGGAGGACGGTGAGATCCTCCGGGCCTCGCTGGCGAGCGTGAAGGTCTCCGCGTCGGCGTTGAAGCTCCACCGGACGCGCTCGCCACCAACCCTGAGCGCCGGCTCGTCCGAGTGGTAGAGGAGGCGCTCGCCCACCGTGCCGTCGGAGTCCCTGTAGGTGAGGGTGACGGCGGCACTGCCGTGCCAGGCGACTGCCACAGCAGTCACCTGCCGACCGGGCACTACGCCGTCCACGACGGCACCGGGCGCAAGGTCCTCCAACGCGGTGCTCACTTCAGAGGCACTATTTGCGGGTGGGGGCGGGGAGGATCGAACTCCCGGCGCGCAGATTAAAAGTCTGCCGGGAACTACTCCACAGCGTGCTATGCAGTGCTCTAGCCTGCTGCTTTCGGGTGCGGCTCACGGGTTGAGGTTAGCTTCGTCACGCCTCGTTGGCTACCACTTTGGCTACCACCGGGGCTCCGGTCGCCGCCGCCAGCCCCACATAGGGACATGGCTACCAGGAGGACCACTCGCGCCCGGCCGCCGTCGGGCCCCGCCGTACCCGGCCCCTTCGTCGTCGTGGCTGGCGTCGCCGGCGCCGGCGCCGCACAAGCAGCCGGCCTGCCTGGCCTGGCGGTCCTGGTCGCCGGCGTCGTGGTCGGGACGTGGGTCGAGGCCCTGGCGCCGCACCCCGAGCTCGACGAGGCGCCGAAGAAGGGGGTGGCCCCCGACCCTGCCCGTGTCAGGGCGGGACGCGAGCGTGCGCGCTGGCGCGCGGTAGCCATCAGCGTGACCGCGCCGGCGGGCGCCCTGGTGCCGGGCTGGCCGCCGCTGGCGAGCTTCATAGGGGCCCTGCTCGCCGCGGTGGCAGGCGCCACCCTGCCCGTCGCCCACCTCTACGGCCACGTCCGTTTCGCCGTCGGCACGGGCCGCACCGTCGACGCACTGGCGGCGTGGTGGCTCGTTGGGGGCGCCGCCTATGGCATGCGCACCTCTGCCGGTACCGCCTGCCCCGGCACCCGGGTTACCGACTTCGCCCGTTGGCAGGCGGGTGCCGGCGCGCTGGCCGGCGGCCTCTGCGCCACGGCAGGGGCCGTGGCCCTCCACCGCGTCCCGGCCGGGGTAATGGAGTGGCAAAGCCGGCCCGGCACGGTGGCCTTGGTGGTGCTCGGTGCTTTCTTGGGCGCCTGGGCGGGGGCGTCGCGCCCGGCCCTCGCCCACTGGCGGCGCACCGAGGAGATGCGCGAGCGCTGGGCCCGGCCCTGGGCCGAGCTGCGTTTCGACCCTGGGCCGAGGCTCGTGTCGCTCTCCGAGGTCGGCAGGGCGAGCGTCCTCACCTTCGAGGCCGCCCCGGTGCATGGGGCCAGGACGTTCTGGCCGGTCTCGGCCAAGCTCGCCCCCTACGAGCCGGGGGCGGTGGTCGTGGTGCTGGAGCACCCCGACCAGGGGCCGGGAGGGCCGACGGCGGGCACCCGGCACCCGCTGCGCTTCGACGTGGCCATATGGCCCGGGGGCCTGCCCGACTTCACCGACCCCGCGACCAGCCCCGAGGAGGCGGCGCTCGGGGCGCACTGCGCCATGGCCCTCGCCCTGGGGGAGCGCAACTACGGCCGGCCGGTCCCCCTCGGGGCCGAGAGGATGGGCGCCGTGGGCGCGAGGGCCGTCTGGCGCTCCCGCTGGGCCTGGCCGGCCGGGCCGAGCCTCACCGAGGTCCGCCCTCTGAAGGGCGACCTGGCCGCCTCCTTCGGGTGCCCGGTGCTGGTGGACCACCGAGCCGACGTCGTCTACTTCGGGGCTGTAGGCGACCCCGAGGCCGGCCTCTCCGACGAGGACGCCGGGACGCTGGCCAGGGTGGCCGGGGAGGACGAGTGGGACGGGCGGTGGGCCTACGTGCTGAAGCAGGGTGCCAACCCCCCCACCCCGCAGTGGACGACCGAGAAGGACCTGGCGCTGGCCGGCGGCGCTGTCGTCCACCGCCTCGCCTTCGTGACCCGCTCTGGCATCGACCCCTCCAGCTTCCAGCGCCTCGAGCCCCAGCTGGCCACGGTGCTCGGTGCCGCCCCCTTTGTGGCGGTCTGCGGCTGGCCCGGCCAGGGCCGCCCGGGCGACCGCCACCCCCAGGCCTTTGTCGTCTACTGGTCCGAGACGCCCCAGCCGGCGTCGCCCGAGCACCTGGCCCCCTCGCCCGGGGCGGTGTGGGTGCTGGCAGGACTGGTCAACTCGGCCTTCGACGCCGCCCGCCTGCCCCGGCCCGAGGTCGTGGCGGCCAGGCCCCTTTCCGCCCCCGACAGCCCGGCCGTGCTCTGGGAGGTGGCGCTCCGGCTCCACGGCGGGCCGACCATGGCCGACGTGGCCGCCAAGGCCCCCGCCCTGCGCCAGGTGCTCGGCGCTTCGTGGCTGGCCGTCGAGCCGGGCGGGGAGGGGGCGGTCCTGCTGGTCGGGGCTTCCCCCCACTCGCGCTCGTTGGTGCTCGCCCCGAGCGCCGACCCGCTGCGCCTGGCCAACTCGGAGTGGCAGGCCGCCTGGACGGCCGCCGGGCTGAAGGGGATGGAGGGCTACCGGCCCCGCCTGGCTGCGGCAGCCCCGCTGCCCGGCAACCCCGACGTGCAGGCCTTCGACTTCCTCTTGCCCCCAGGGGTGGACGCCGCCTTGGTGCGCTCGGCCCTCGGCAAGGTGGCGGCCGCCATGTCCTACGGGTGGGTGGAAGCGCGCCCGTCCCCGCTCGGGCCAGGGGCGCTCCGGCTGCTGGCGGCGGAGGAGGGCCCGCTCCCAGCCTTCGTCCCCTTCGACTTCTCGGCAGGGCCGTCCTGGGAGGAGGGGCTGCCCTTCGCCACCGGCGTGGAGGGCGAAGCGGTCCGTTTCAGCCCGCTCGAGTCCCCGCACCTGCTCCTCGCCGGCACCACCGGCTCGGGCAAGAGCTCGGCAGCACAAGCCCTGCTCTGGGGGGCCGTGGCGGCCGGGGCCGTAGTGGTCGTGGTCGACCCCGTGAAGAGCGGGGCGGACTTCGCCTTCCTGCGCCCTTGGGCCGCCGCCTTCGCCACCGACGTGGCTGAGGCCGCCTCGGTCCTCGACCTCGTGCTGGCCGAGGTAGCTAGGCGCAAGGCAGCCAACGCGGCCGCCGGCGTCGGTTCGTGGGCCGAGCTCGCCAGCCCGCCCCCGCCCCTCGTGGTGATGGTGGACGAGTTCACCTCGCTCACCGCCCCCGGCGGCCGCCTCGCGGCCCGGTCCGGGGAGAGCCCCGCCCAGGCCGCGGCGCGCGACGCCCTGGAGGCCGACGCCGCCGCCCGCGCCGGGATCGCCATGGCGATAGCCCGGGTCGCCAGGGAGGCCCGTTCGGCCGGCGTGAGCCTCCTGCTCGCCACCCAGCGCCTGTCTGCCTCGATGCTCGAGCGCATGCCCGGGGCCGAGGACCTCCGGGTCAACCTGGCCCGCGCCCTGCTCGGCCGTGCGAGCCTGCCCGAGCGCCAAGTGGCCCTCAGGGACGGGGCCGGCGCCCCGCCCCTCGGCGAGGCCGTGCCCAAGGGGCGCGGCTGGTTTGAGCCGCTCTCCAGCCCGCCCCAGGTCGTCCAGTGCTGGTGGGCCTCACAGGAAGAGATGGCTGCCGCCCTGCGCCAGAGGAGGCAGCCGCCCCCGCCCGGGGCCGCCCTCGCTTCCCTGGCCGGCCCCGACGAGCAGGAAGAGATCGTGCTCAGCTTGGACGACCTCGGAGGCTGAGCGAGCACGCCGGCACAGCGGCACACCGGCACACCGGCACACCGGCATGGCGTTACGATGGCGCTACGGCAACGAGGAGGATAGGTGCCGGAGACCAGCTCGTCGTGCGCCGGCCCCGGCGGCCCGCTCGCCCCTCTCGGCGGCCAGTGCCCTGGCGTGGAAGCCAGAAATAAGGCAGGATGCGGTTCCGCTTCTCATGGGGCGCGGGGCATCTTCTCCGGCGAGCGCCTCCAGGGGCATCGCACAGGGCGCGTTTGGTCGCTTTGGGGCTCTCCGTTCGCTCACGGCGGGGACTATGTAGCAACCCGGCTGGCCGAGGGCGGGGTGAGGGCAGGGCCGCCAGGGCCTGGCATAGCGGTCCCCTATACTCGGCCAGACATCGGCTAGACAGGGCTTGACCACGTGGTTGAGCCGGCCGGCGCCGTGCCCTGGGCACCAAGGCGATGGCAGGGCTCCCGTCGGCGCCCCCAACCTCCCTGAGGACTTGTGCTAAGCGTCCCCATCTCCGGGGGGGGTGCGCACAGATAGCACTGTGGTCTGTGCAGAGTGTGCTACGATGTGCCTTATGGAGACGACGCTCATTACCAAGCCAGAACCAGCGCACCCGATGAGGACAGAGGACCAGCCGGGCTGGTCCTTGCCCCTGATCGAGTACCTGAAGGAAGCAGCCGATGCTGGCATGACGGTAACCGTCACGTCCAACATGCCCACGTTGACGCCACGACAGGCTGCCGACCTCCTTCACATCTCGCGAGCAACTGTTTCTCGTCGCATAACGTCGGGTGAGATCAAGACGATCAAGGTCGGCAATCGGCATCGTATCCCTGTGCCAGAGTTCGAGCGCTTCCGTAGCTCATTGATGCAGGCGATCGTCGACCACTACGCCGACGACATCGAAGCCGATCTCATTGACCAATAGCCCAATTCGGGTATTCCTTGACGGAAATGTCCTCGCAAAGCCCGTCACACGGGCACTATTGATCGTAGGCGGCGCGTATGGAAAGAGTTTTGTACCGGTGTGGAGCGCTTATGCCGAAGCTGAGTGTGACCGTCACCTTCGTCCAGGTATGAAGCCCGTTTCGGACCTTCGGGTACTGTACGGATGGGAGATCAGCCCCACTGGGACAGGAGCAGGCAGGTACCTGGCGACTGATGATAAGGACAGGCAGATTATTGCAGACGCTGTCGCCGCTGAGGCACGGTTTATCGTCACCGAGAATGTAGACGACTTCGGGGAAGGTGATTTGGCTGCGACCGGGTTGTCTGCTGTCAACCCAGATCTATTCATGAAACACCGACTTCCTCGCGATAGTTACTTGGCAGCCTTGGGTACCCTTATCCATAATCGGCACAGGCCGCCCAACGCACTGCCTGATATGCATATGGCAATAGCTAAGAACCATCCACTGTTGTTCGAGGCACACGCAAACCTGTTCCCTGTCACGCCCGCCCAAAGCCATCACAACCCGCCACGCGAACTTTTTCGAGGAGTTCGGTGCCTTCGGTGTGGTAAGACGTTGTCAAGCGCTACCAGCCTCAACGCTGGCCTTGGGCCGGACTGTCGTCTTCTCGTCTGAGCTGCCCGTGACCGTCAGCCTTCTCGATGACCGCCGTGATCTCGTCGCGTTCCAATAGGGCGTCCCCGGAGCGCCTCGACCACGTCCCGGTGCTGCTCTACCGTTTCTGCCGCCGCCTGCTTGGCCTCGGAAAGGAGCCTTTCCACAGCTTCCCGGCCCTTGTCGTCGGAGAGGGCCTTGGCCACGATGTCGCCGGGGGCCTTTGACGCTTCGAGCGATACCAGGCTCCCTGCCATGCCGTAGGCGCCGGTCATCTGTGCCGCCAGTCGCGTGGCGCTGGCCAGGTCACCTGCCGGCCCGGTGCCGGCCTTGCCAAAGAACGCCTCCTCGGCCACCATGCCGCCCATCGCCACCTGGAGGAGCCCCAGGCACTCGCCCTTGGTGCGGGTGAAGCGCTCTTCGGTCTCGGAGTGGGCAAGCATCCCGAGGGTCTCCCGGCGTTTCATGATCGAGAGCACGTCCAACCGCCGCTCTGGGGCGGCGAAGTAGGGCAACCGTGGCATCGCCGGCCTCATGGGTGGCGATGGCCTTTCGCTCCTCATGGGCGTAGACGACCGGCTGGGCAAGGCCAAGCTCGGCCGTCATGCGGGCGCGCTGGGTGTCCTCCAAGGACATGACGGCACGCCCGGAGCGCAGTGCCCACCAGGGGAACAGGCGAGCCGAACCGGGCTCGTGCCACTAGCTACTATCAGAGCGAACGCTGCAAGGCGCTGCCTGCGGCTCAGCCGGCGGTGCGGCCGCTGAGAGCCACGCCGCGACCAGTGCCAGCTCGTCTGCGGGTACCCCGAAACAGTGCTCAACCTGGTCTGAGTAGTCGACTGGCGCGGCGGGCCGCCTTGCTGCCTCCTCGTCGGTCAACCCGGGGCGCCGGTCGCGGGTGCCCTCCCCACATGAGGCCATGGGCATTGGCGATGAGATCGACCGGACGGTGGCCAAGGTCGACTTCGGTAAACCGAGCGCGCGCAAGCGTGGCAAGGATCCGCGTTGGCCGTACGTGCCGGTTATTGAGCACGCCGGCGTTGCATCATCCCCCAAGCCTTGGCAAGAACAGGTCCGCGGCCTCGCGTTCGCCACGCGAACCGAGGCGGTCAGCAGCGCAAAGGTACATATCGCCAAGTTGCGGCTGGAGTTGGCCAAGAAGTTGGCCGACCCAAGGATGCGCGCCTTGCGCGAGCGGTACGGCTTACCAAGGGATCTCGGCTAAGGCCCTCCCACCCCCCACATAGGGGCAGTGAGGAGACAACCGAACCGCACCCGGGCCAAGGCCGCCCCGCTCACCGAGGCGCGCCTGCAGGCCGCGGTCATCGACCTGGCCCACTTGTTCGGCTATCGCATCGCCCACTTCCGGCCGGCCCGCACCGCCGACGGCGGCTGGCGCACGGCCGTGCAGGGCGACGGCGAGGGCTTCCCCGACTGCTTCATGGTGCGGGCCGGGAGGGCCATTGCCGCCGAGCTCAAGTCCGAGCGGGGCCGTCTGACACCCGCACAGGCCGCCTGGCTCGAGGCGATGGCCGCCGCCGGCGTCGAGGTCTACGTCTGGCGGCCGAGCCACTGGCGCTCCGGGCAGGTCGAGGCCGTCCTGTCCAAGAGCGAGGCGGTCACAGGATGAGCGAAGCCCTGCGGGTCGTGCCGCTCGATTGGCCGGCCGGCACCCACGACCTCCGCTCCGCTTATGTCGAGCGCTACTGGCTGCCGGTCCTCGGCCCCTCGGCCGTCTGCCTGCTCCGGCGCATCGCCGACAGCCTGGATGCCCACCCCGACGGCTTCGACCTCGACCTGGCCGAGACCGCCGCGGCGCTCGGCCTGTCGGGCCAGGCCCGCAGGGTCCAGCGCACCTGTGAGCGCCTAGTTGCTTTCAATGCCGCCCAGTACCGAGAGGAGGGCGTCTTGGCAGTGCGTCGGGCACTGCCTGCCCTGCCTGCGGGAAGGGTGCGCCAACTACCCCCCGCCCTGGCGGCGGAACTGCGAGCACAGGAGGGTTGTGAATGAAATTAGCCGTGTTGTTGTCCGGGTGCCCGGCCCTGGCCGGGCCGCTGCGAGCGGCTGGCGTCGCCTTGCTCTCGAGCGGCGACGAGCCGCCTGAGCAGGTGGCCCGTATGGCAGAGGAGGCGCACCGGGCCGGTCGGGACTACGCGGTCCTGCTCGCCCGGCCCACACCGGCCCTGTCCGCCTGGGCGCAGGTCCAGCTCGGGCAGCGCCGCCGTGTCGTGTTCCTGGTGCCGCCCGGAGCGTCCGTCCCGTTGCCACCGGCGGCAGACGTCGTGGCCCTGCCGGCGTCGGTGGACGATGTCCTGTCGGCGCTCGGGGCCAAGCCGGCCGGCGGCGTGGTGGGCAGTGCGGAGGTAGCCGCCGACCTGTCCGTGCAGCCGACACAGGTGAGGCCGGGCCTGGGCTTGTTCGCCAGCATCGGCCGGCCCGAGCCGCCGCGGCCCGATCCGCTAGCCGAGGACTGGGGAGGCCCGGTGGGCCCGGACGCGACGACCGCAGCCGAGGGCACAGCCGAGGACTGGGGAGGCCCGGTGGGCCCGGACGCGACGGCTACTGGTGCCCCTGAGGACTGGGGAGGGCCGGTGGGCCCGGACGCGACGGCTAC